>VGNF01000219.1 GCA_016866195.1 Chloroflexota bacterium
TGCGTCTGTATCAGGCGCTGGCCGGCCCGGTCCTTTCGCTGAGCCTGCCGCTCGGTTTGTTTGCCTGGGGATGGATGACGGGCGCCACCACGCCCTACGCCATCGGTGTTCTATCCATCCTGGCAATCGCCGCATGGAGTATCTGGAACTGGATCGACTGGAGCAATGATTTCTATATTGTCACCAATCAGCGTGTGATCTGGCTGGAAAAGGTGATCGGGTTGTACGACAGCCGGCAGGAGGCGCCCCTGGGCACGATCCTCTCGGTCGGGATCGAAACCGACCTGATCGGCCGGACCTTCGATTATGGAAACGTGATCGTGCGCACGTTCGTCGGGAGGCTTGAATTCGATCATGTGGATCATCCTGCCCAGGCTGCAGATATGATCCGCGAGTACTGGGACCGCACAAAGACCGGCGACCAGCTGTCGCAGCGCGAGTTGATGAGGGATTCCATTCGCGAAAAGCTGGGCCTGCCGGTGGAACGAAAACCTGCGGAAGATCTCCCGCCGCTCGTGATGGAAAACCAGGCGTCCGTGAAGGGCCCCTTGTGGCTGACCGCCCTGACCGACCTGTTCAAACTGCGCGTACAGGATGGCGGAACCGTTCTGTATCGAAAACATTGGATCGTTTTTCTTCAACGTGCCTGGAAGCCCGCCGTTTTCACTCTGTTAGGATTGGGTTTGATGGCTGCCCGGGCCTGGATCCTGCTCCGCTCGCCGGAGCGGGCTTTCCTGCAACCCAATTCACAGGGTGCCCTCCGCCCGGATACGATCATGGTGGCCCTGCCGTTAATCCTGCTGCCGTTCTTTGGATGGTTCGTCTGGGAGTACCTGGACTGGAAGAACGATATCTTCATGGTCACGCAGGATGAGATCATCGATATCGACAAGAAGCCTCTCGGGACCGAGGAACGAAGGGCGGCTCAAATCGAGAACATCCTGAGCACGGAATACAAACGTGAAGGCCTGCTGGGTTACCTCTTCAATTTCGGCACGGTGTACATCTCAGTGGGTGGATCGCAGCTGGCTTTCGAAGATGTGCTGGACCCGGCTGGAGTTCAGGCGGACATCAACCGCCGGCGCATGGTGCGCATTTCGAGAAAGAGCACGGAATCGGCCAACCTCGAGCGAGAGCGTATGGCGGTCTGGCTGGCGGCATATCACCAACATGTAGACGAGTTCGATGCCCCAATGATTGCCCCCGAAGAGGATGAGGATGAAGGCATTCCCGGGTGACCGTATTCATCCAAAGAACCTGGATGATGGAAAAATTCTTTATCGTCAGGAATCAGAATGACAAAGAGACAAATTATAACCCTGCCAGATCCCATCTTGAGGCGCAAGGCGAAGCCGATCACCAAATTCGATCGGGACCTTCAGAATCTAGTTGACGATATGATCGAGACCATGCGCGAGGCACCCGGGGTGGGATTGGCCGCCCCGCAGGTGGATGTGTCCGAACAGTTGATCGTGGTCGAATACGCTGAGGAGGAGGAAGAAAACTCCCCGCAGGAGGAATCGCCGCCGAAGCCTCCCAAGCCGAAAAAGCTGTACGTGATGATCAATCCCGAGATCGTCAAATTCTCGGAGGAAAAAGTCAAAGGCGTCGAAGGTTGTCTCTCGATCCCCGGAGTGCAGGGGGACGTGGAACGTCATGAAGCGATCCAGATCCGAGGATTGAATCGGCATGGGAAGCCCTCCAGGCTGAAGGTGGACGGGTGGATGGCGCGCATCTTCCAGCATGAGATCGATCACCTGAACGGCGTGCTGTTCACGGACCGGGCGGAACGTGTCTGGCAGCTGGCCGATCCCGAAGCCGCGGAAGAAGTGGGATGATTCCGCTCCGGCGCCTTTCCGAGCAGGATCGACCGCGCCTGAAGGAGTTTTGGACGGAGCAGTGGGGAGGTCCGCAGATGATCGTACAGGGTGAAATCATTTCATGTGAACATGTGGAGGGTTTCATCTATGGAGATTGGGAGGGATTGATCACGTATCGGGTTCGCGATGACGTGTGTGAAATCACCTCGCTTGACAGCCTCCGCCCCGGGAGGGGATTTGGCACCATGATGATCGAGAGGACGGTAGCCGAGGCAAAATCGCGCGGGTGCCGGCGAGTCTCCCTCATCACAACGAACGACAACCTGCACGCGCTCGGGTTCTATCAAAGACGCGGTTTTGAATTGGTCGCCATACATCGCGCCGCGCTTGAGAGATCCCGACTGCTCAAGCCGTCGATTCCGTTGATCGGGCTGAACAACATCCCTTTGCGGGATGAGATCGAACTCGAAGTGACCCTCTGATGCATCTCGATCATCTGTCGGTCACCAACTTTCGCAGTCTGACACGCCTGGATGTGGACCTGCCCCGGCAGGTCGCGGTGCTGGTGGGTTCCAATGCCCAGGGAAAGACCAGCGTTCTGGAGGCGATCTATTTCTTGGCGGCCTTCACTTCCTTTCAAACCCACGTCGACCGGCAGCTGGTCAACTTCCATGAGGCGGGGAATCCTCTGGCTGTGACGAGACTGGTTGGGGATTATCATCGGAATAAGACTAAACACCGCCTCGAAGCGCGGTTGATCCTCGAGCCCACGGGGGCCAATGGTCAACGTCTGCGCAAGGAGATCCTGCTCGACGGTGTCAAGCGGCACGTCCATGATCTGATGGGGCACTTCAACGCGGTGCTCTTTGTGCCTCAGATGTCCCGCATCATCGAAGGCGGGCCGGAGGAAAGACGCCGTTATCTCAACTTCGCGCTTGCGCAAGCGGTCCCCTCGTACGCGCGCGCCCTGAGCGAATACAACCAGGCGCTTACACAACGCAACGCACTGCTCAAAGCGTTGAACGAACGCGGCGGGGACGCGGGTCAGTTGGAGGTCTGGGATGAAACCCTGGTCAAATTCGGCGCGCAGATCATCCTGTGGAGGATCGAGGCGGTGCAGCAGATCGAGCGGCTCGCGGCGCGCATTCATCAGGAATTGACCGGCGGCAGCGAGGTCCTGCGCCTGGTGTACGAACCGGCGTACGATCCTCTGCCGAGGCCCTCCGGACAGATGGGATTGAAACTGGATACGGTGATCGACCGCTCCTCGATCCAACTGGATGAGATCCAACGAGGCTTTTCGAAGACCTTGCAGGCTTTGCGCGGGGAGGGGATTGCCCGCGGCGTAACCACGATCGGCCCGCATCGGGACGATTTGCGGTTCATCATCAACAAGGCAGATGTCAGCGATTACGGTTCGCGCGGCCAGATGCGCACGACGCTGCTCGGACTCAAGCTGGCGGAGGTGGAATGGATGAAGGAACGCAGCGGGGAATGGCCGGTCGTCCTGCTGGATGAAGTGATGGCCGAGCTCGACCCGCATCGCCGCGCTGACTTGCTTAGGTACATCGACTCAGACCAGCAGGTTCTGTTCACCACCACCGACCTGCATTTGTTCGAGCCTGGCTTTATCCGAAACGCGGAGATCTGGGAGGTGCGGAACGGGATGATATTGCCGAGGGCAAACGCATGAACTGGTTTGCCTATTGGATTTAATTGAGTCTGCTTTTGGAATCTCTCGATAGGAGGAAAGCCATGTCTGTGAAACATGCTGTGGATGTGGAGGCGAAACCCGTATCTGCCGGTCAGGACACGACCATCCAGGTGTTGATCTCGTCCCGCGAAGGACCGAATTTCGCCCTGCGCAAGTTTTCGATGCAACATGGCGGCGGCATGCCGAGGCACACGAACACGGTGGAGCATGAACAATATGTGCTGCGCGGAATGGCGAGGATCGGCATCGAGGACCAGGTATACGAAGTGAGGGCCGGTGATGTGGTCTTCATCCCTGCCGGAGCGATGCACTTCTATGAAAACATCGGGGAAGAGCCGTTCGAATTTCTATGCGTGGTTCCGAACAAGGAAGACAGGATCACGATTGTGGGTGAAACAAATTGTTGATTCCGTAGACGAACATTATTTTAGCGACGCTTTCATGGGCATTCCCGCCTTGCGCGGATACTTCGGTGGTGTCGCGGCGATTTTCTCGGCCACCACCAGGTAGCGGTCGTCGGCTACTCCGGGTAAATGAACCGGGATCAATTGCTTTAATTTGCCCCCGAGCAATCGCATGGTTTTTTCGGCGGATTGCGCCTCGGCGGGTCCGTTTTCACCTTTTTGCGCAAGCATCATGCCGCCGACTTTAACCAGGGGAAGCAGGTATTCACTCAGGACATTCAGATTGGCGACGGCACGCGCAACCGCACAATCGTACTTTTCGCGGTGGTCAGGGTTATGGCCAAGCTCCTCGGCGCGCGCCTGAACGACCTCCACCTGCTCCAGCCCAAGCACGCTGACGACATGCTGGCAGAACATGGCCTTCTTGCCGACGGACTCCACCAGCGTCAGCCGCATGTGTGGATGGATGATCTTCAGGGGTATACCGGGGAACCCGGCGCCGGTCCCGACGTCCACCAGCCGTCGAGGAGGGGAACCTTTCCATGCCAGGGTGCATGAGCATGAGTCCAGGAAATGTTTGATGTGGATGGTCCCCGGGTCGCGGATGGCGGTCAGGTTGAATTTTTGATTCCATTCGACCAGCTCGCGGCCGTAACGATCGAAAGCCGCCATCTGCCCGGGTGTGAGCTGAAGGCTGAAAAGCGAACGGGCTTCGCGGACGAACGGATCCATGACGAGATTATAAAACAATCGATGGCGATGAATGCCGCCATCGATTGCTGTCGTTTCCTGTCAGGTTCTCGAAATCACCGGCCGCTTACTTCTTTTTCTTCTTCTCCTCCACCGCTGGCATGGATGGCGGCGTCTGCTTGACCCGGCCGGCTCTCCATTTGCCGTATAAGGCGCGTATCCCAAGGAACACAAGGTATAAGGGGGTACCGATCATGATCCAGACCGGGAGGGTATACAACGCGAAGCGAATCAGGAATTCGACGAAGTCTTTTGAAAAGTTCACCAAATCCTGGATCGCCTCGAGGGCGACTCCCTTGGGTTCCCATGGACCGACCTTGACCGGCTGGGTTTTCTCCTCGGCGATCAGTTGGATGTTGATGGCTGAGAGAGCCGCAGCTTCCTCGTAGTATTTCATCTGGCCTTTCACCAGCTCGATCTGCTCGCGGTAGTACACCAGTTGGTTGAAGACGTTGACCACATCTTCGGTCTCGGTCGCCTGTTGCATGATCTCATCCAGCTTGGCTTCGGCAGCCTCCAGGTTCTTCAGGCGGGATTCCAGATCCACGTATTGGGCGGTGACATCCTCGCCGGAGCGGGTCTCGTTCTGCACCTCAACCACATCCGTCTTGATCAGAATTAGTGCCTCGTCCAGCTGCGCAGCCGGGACTCGGATCGTGATCGTCCCTTCGGGCACTTCGATGTAATTGTTAGTGTAGCTCTGAAACAGGTTGGACGATACAACGAAACCACCCATGTTCCTTGCCATGTCGCTGATCTGCTTCATGCGGGCTTCCACATCCGATACGACGATGGAAAGGTTCGCGTTTTGGATCACCAGGCGTTCGACGCTGGAGGGTTCCACGTTCCCACCGCCTGTGGCATTCGCGGTTTCGTCATAATATCCGGCAGTTGGCAAGGGGGCGGCGGGGAACAATTCCTGCTCGGCCGGCGCACCCCCCAAAGGAGGTGCGACCAGGTCGAACGCCGGAGCCGGAGCTTCGCTGCGGGCGGACAGGACCCCGCAGGCGGTCAGCAGGGAGGCTGTGATCAGAAGAATCGTTAACGCGTGTTTCATGATTTCACCACCTCAATTCACTTTTATGGACTTGCTTCTCACAGGACGAGGGCGGCAGGGAAAAGGTTCCTACCAGCCCTCCGCGAGACGAGCCGCGTGTTTCTCGGGCAGTCCGGACTCGCGAATGCGTTCCTGGACCTCCGCGATGTTGTATTCCACGCGGCGGGGCGTCCACGTGCGCGCCTCAGTGTCGTAAATGGCGTAGGCTGCGCGAGGATCGCGGTTTTGGGGTTGTCCCACCGAGCCGGGATTCAGGATTACCTTTGGACGGAGGATCAGCGGTTGGTCCGGTAGGGTTTGCTCGAGCAAAACATGGTCGGACCGGTCATCCAGTCCAAACATGCATTGAATGTGGGAGTGGCCGACAAAACAATAAGGAGTGGAAAAGTGGTCGAAATTCAATCGAGCCGCGAAGGAATTCAGGATGTATTCCCACAAAGGATCGCGTGGGCTGCCGTGTGCCAGTGTGACATCCCCGTGTACGGTTGCCTGAAAGGGCAGGGTGCGCAGGTAGTCCACATTGCTTGGTTTGATCACTTTCTCATGGTGG
>VGNF01000220.1 GCA_016866195.1 Chloroflexota bacterium
GTCAATCCAAGCTGGTGATCACCATGGATGGCAGCTACAACAACGGCAAAGTTGTGGAACTCAAACGAACGGTGGATGAAGCACTCAAACGCTGCCCCTCCGTGGAGAATGTGGTGGTCGTCCGTCGAATTGGACACGAGGTCCCGATGGAAGCCGGCCGGGACCATTGGTATCACGACATGCTGGCATTACCGATCGCGAATGGAAAATGCCTCACCGAAGTGATGGACGCGGAGGATCCTCTTTACATCCTTTACACCAGCGGTTCGACCGGAAAACCCAAGGCGATTCTCCACACGCACGGGGGTTACATGGTCGGGACGTACACCACCCTCAAATACGTGTTCGATGTCAAGGATGAGGATCGCTGGTGGTGCGCTGCGGATCCGGGCTGGGTGACCGGTCATTCCTACATTGTGTACGGCCCGCTGTTGAATGGAACCACCTCCTTCATGTTCGAGGGCGGACCGATGTATCCGTACCCAAACCGCTGGTGGCAGTGCGTGGAAAAATATGGGATTACGATCCTGTACACCGCCCCGACAGCCATTCGCGGCCTGATGCGCTTTGGTGAGGCCTGGCCAAACAAACACGACCTCTCCACATTAAGGCTGCTCGGGTCGGTCGGTGAACCGATCAATCCGGAAGCCTGGAAATGGTACTACCGCGTCATTGGTAAGGAGAAATGTCCAATCATGGATACCTGGTGGCAAACGGAAACTGGCATGTTCATGATCACACCTACACCCACGGTTCCGCTCAAGCCCGGGTCCGGTACGCGACCTTTCTTCGGCCAGGAAGCCGAGATCCTGGATGAGCAAGGCAACCCTGTTCCCAATGATACAGAGGGGTACCTCACGTTGAAGAATCCCTGGCCTGCCATGCTGCGCACGATTTACGGCGATGACGAACGTTATGTAAATCAATATTGGAGCAAATATCCCGGTCGTTACACCACCGGCGACTCCGCCAAACGCGACAAGGATGGATACTACTGGATCATCGGTCGCGTGGACGACGTGATCAAGGTCTCCGGCCACCGGCTCGGAACCGCGGAGATCGAGTCTGCACTTGTCAGTCACCCGGCGGTTGCCGAGGCGGCGGCAATCGGTCTCCCACATGAAGTGAAGGGACATGCCATCCACACGTTTGTGCTTCTACGCGCGGGAAGTTCCCCATCCGCAGAACTTTCCGAGGAATTGCGCCAGCACGTAGCCACTCATTTAGGCCCGATTGCGCGTCCGGAAGATGTGGTGTTTGTTGACAGACTTCCGAAGACCCGCTCGGGCAAGATCATGCGCCGAGTCTTGAAAGCCCGTGCACAAGGTTTGCCGGAAGGCGACATCAGTACTTTGGAGGAGTAATTCAAAGATCCCCGGGTATGGATCATCCCCGGGGATCTGTATCAACAGGAAATCATTCAACATAACACTCATTTCATCAATTGGTATCGAAACCTCGAAAAGAGACAGGAGATTTTGGAATACGATCAATCCAGATTCTCGCAACCCCTGGTGGATGGTCTGAATCGTCAAGGTTCATAACTTTTCCGGCAGGCCTTGCGGTTAATTTCGTCCTCGTACCGAATGCGGTTTCCTGAAAAGCAGTGCCGGAACAGTGGGGGCGTGAAGATTCCCCCCACTTTTTTGTTGTATAATCATTTTGGATGGCGCAGAAATCGTATCCTCAAAGAATCGCGGAGTGGCAGAAAGAACGAGATGAATCCATCCGCCGTGAAAACGGATGGCTTGCACTTAGCGGTCTCTTCTGGTTAAAGGTCGGAAACAATCTGATCGGCTCAGATGCGAAGTGTGAGGTCGTATTGCCGTCGCGACTCCCGCCGTACCTCGGAGAAATTGAATTCGACGGCAAAACCATCTCCCTGCAAGTTGCTGAAGGGCAGAAAGTAAAAGTCAACGATAAAGCCGCAGACAACGCTGTCCTTGAGCCGGACATCGCTGAGAAGCCAAGTTTCATCACAATTCAGGACGTGCGGCTGGTCATCATTCAGCGCGGCAACAAGGTGGGAGTGCGCATGTGGGACAACCAAAAAATCGGACGTAAGAAACATCCCGAACGAACCTGGTACCCGATCGATGAGGAATTTCGCTTTCTGGCGACATACACACCCTACGGGGATCAGAACATGGCCTCCTTTCCGGACCAGAACGGAGAGACCGCCGAGTTTCCCGTGCAGGGATTCCTTACCTTCGAATTCCAAGAGAAGAAATACAAGCTGGACGTCAACCAGGAGAAAGACGGTACGCTCTTCGTACGTTTTTGGGATCCCACCTCAAAGGATGAAACCTACCCGACCGGAAGGTATCTGGTCGCCGAGGAGGAGGGGAAAGGGAAATACGTATTGGATTTCAACAAGGCCTACAACCCACCCTGCGCCTTCACGCCTTATGCGACCTGCGTTTTCGCGCCGGAACAAAACCATCTCGATTTCAAGATCACTGCCGGGGAAATCTTTAACCGTGGTGAACGATAATGAAGACCTTGCAAACGATCGATATCCCTAACCAACTAGAAATTTGGTGAAGAATTCGGGCACAAAGTATCCCCCAATCCCGAACACCCATTTGAGCACGCAGCAAGCGATGAAAATCAGTACCCCCAATCCAAGCAGGACGTAGTCCCTGGGGGCATATTTCAAGTCCTTCAACCAGGTCCGAGGCGCCGTGCCAAAAGCACGCAGATCCATGGCATCGATGACTTCTTCACCGGTGACCGTGGATTGCATTACCACTGGGATGATCAGAGGTGCCAGCCGGCGTATGCGCGCAAACAACCCTCCTCTGAGTTTGTCGATCTCGTATCCTCGAGCACGTTGGGCATCCAGGGTTATCGAGAAATCCCGGGCAAAGGTAGGGAGGAATCGGAATGCGAGGTCCATGGTGAAGGACACATTATCCGAGGCGCCCATGCGCTTGAATGCTGTCCCATAAATGTTGGGGTCCATGGTGTATGGGATGGGAATGGCCAGGATCGCCATGCACAACATGCGCGTCATTTGATTCAGGGCGAACCAGGTCTTTGAGACTGTAATGGGAACGTCCCATCCAATTTCGGTGTATGGAATCTTGATCGGTACTTCAAACAACACGGGAGAGGGAATGTTGGTCACCGAGGAAGGACCGCCGCGGCCGGAAAGCAGGCCGTTCAATCCGACAATGAAGAACACCAGAATCGAAATGTACAGCCAGACGCGACGGACATCCTTCCACTCGATCCGGGCAAGCAGATACAGGGTCAGTGAAATGAGAAAGAGTGGAAGGATGATCCGATAATCCCAGATCTCGGGAATGGTCAGTGCAAAGATGATGCAAACCATGAAGATCAACCGCGTCCGCGGGTCCATCCGCTGGACGATCGTGTTGCGCGGTCGATACTTCCAGGTGACCAACATTGGATCAGCGGCCTCTGCGAGAGGCGACCGCGGCAAAGGCGATCATCAGGACGGGCAGCAGGATCACGGTGACGACAAAGTTCCCCAGAAAGGCGGGGACGAAGTAACCCAAGAGAGCCGTGTTCAGATCAATGCCTCCTACGAACATCTCCGTCAGCGAGGCGAACAATATACCCACGGCAATGCCAATGGTTCCCCATGTCACACCCTTGAATATATCGCTGCGGGCTTTGAAATCAATGATGGCAGCCATCGCCAGGCCGGGGAGCATGCCCATCAAGCCGTTGCCGAGGCTCCAATTCCAATAGAAACCCCAGCCGCTCAATGCATCACCCAGGGTGTTGCCGATGAAACCAGCCAACAGACCGACCCACGGACCGTACGCCACTCCGAAGAAGATCAGCACCGCGACGGCGGGGCGGAAGGTAACATTTCCCGCTGCAGGGAGCGGGAAGATGTTGGTGGCCCAGGAAAACACTCCATACAGGGCTGCGCCGATGGCGCCATAAACGACCTGACGGGTTCCAAATTCCCAGGTATTCTTATCGTTCATGATTTCTCTCCTTTTCTGTGATTATATGATGGATCCAATCCTGACCCTGTATTCATTAACCCTGTAATCGTTCACACGTTACAGGGTCCATTATCGAATATATTCAGCCAGCACTTCTGCCGGCAGGAACCTGCCCGTGGCGGGGAGCAATTCAAGATTCATATACAATAGCGAGGTCGGACGTACACGGTATCTCAGCAATTGTTCCGTATCCTTCAATACCTGTTCGGGTTTCCCATCCGCCACAACGTGCCTGTCTCCAAACAACAACACCCGGTTGGAATAGGTGACTGCCAGGTCCAGGTCGTGAGTGATGAAAATTGTCGAGGCAAATCTGGCAGTCAGCAGGGAGTGTGTGCCGTTGGAGGGTTTGCACAACGCATCCATGAAACGCGTGTAATTCGCAAAATCCTGTCCGGCGGTCGGCTCGTCCATGATCATGATCTTGGACCGCATGGCAAGGACCGCCGCGATGGTGGTCCGTTTCTGCTGGCCGAACGATAAACCGAGAGGAGGATAATCCTCCAGTCCGATCAAATTGACGGACCTCAGACTCTCCGCCACGGATGCATGCATGACCTCGGGCTTGAATTCCAAATTTCTTGGGCCGAATTCCAGTTCTTCCCGCACTGTGGGTGCATACAGCATATGGGTCGGACTTTGAAACACGTATCCCACGACGCAGGCGATCTGGGCGATGCTCATCTTTCTTGTATCCTCGCCTTCGATCAGCACACGTCCGCGAGTAGGTTTTAATAACCCGATTGCGTGCTTTACAAGGGTGGACTTCCCAGCCCCATTCGGGCCCAAAACTGCGATCAGGTCACCCCGATGGATGCTCAGGTTGACATTTTTCAGAACCAATGGGGTGTCTTCGGAATACTGAAAATCGACCTCTTCAAAAACCACCAGGAGTTCCCCTTTTTCGGCATCGGCCCTGCGGAGGATGGAACTTTTCTCATGGGAAAGCGCCTTTACCCGCTGAACCACCCAAGGCGCCGGAAGTTTCACCTGCGTATGATCGATTTCAACCGGCAGATCCCGAATCTGGTCCAGGTACTTTACTTTACCATCCTCCATATACAGCATGCGGTCCGGTTTCGCTTCGAGTGCATCCTCCACGCGGTGTTCTATCAGCAGGATGGTCTTTCCCTCGTCTGCCAGGCTGCGAAACACTCCCAAGGCTTCATAAGCCGAAGCGGGGTCGAGCGAGGCAAGCGGCTCATCCAGCAATAAGATGGAAGGGTTCATCGCCAGCAGGCCGGCCAGAGCCACTTTTTGTTTTTCTCCGCCGGAAAGGTTGAAGGTTTCGCGTTCCTTCAAGTATGCTATGTTCAATCGATTCATGGCTTGGTCCACCCGCTGCAGGATCTGCTCGCGCGGTAATCCCAGGTTCTCGGGACCGAAGGCAACTTCATTGAACACATTGCTTGCCACGATTTGTCGTTCCGGATCCTGAAGCAGTGTTCCCACCACCTGAGCCATCTCCGGAATTTTCATTTCAGCTACATCCTTGCCGTACAGCAGGACCCTGCCGTTCCGCTCCCCGCGATAACTGCGCGGAATCAGACCGTTGATGCAGCGCGCCAGGGTGGTTTTGCCACAGCCACTGGAGCCGGCTATCAACAAGAGTTCCCCCGGCCTCAGCTCAAACGAAACATCCACGATCGCCGGTTCCGGACGGGTCCGGTATTGAAAGGAAAGGTCCTGGACGGCAATCGGGATGCTGGACATCGTTGCCAATTCTACCCCGTCAAGATGACTTCAACGATATCGCCGGATTTGGCATTCAACGATTGGGCCGCGCTGCCGTTCACCCTGGCCAATTCAATATAATCTTCACTGTCCACCACTGCAACCAACTCTCCCGCAGCAGCATATCCATAGGAATCAAGAACCCCGTTGATCCATGCCTCGTGAATGCGAAATCGCACAGCCTTCCGGTTCCTTATCGCGCCGGCGGGCAGATCGGTGGTCAAATTGCCAAATTGATCGATCACCGTCACATGAGCCTGCCAGCCGGACGGCGTCTTCACAGGTCGAGAAAATTCGATGCGGATCGGATCGTGTATAGGTGTACCCAAATCCTTGAACGGCACTCCAGATGCGAGGTGAGCGGCAACCGGTGAAAAGATGTCCCTCCCATGGAAGGTGCCGCTGATCTTCGGCAGCCAATAACTGGATTTGTTCAAATGCAGGTATTCGGGCGCCGGTCGATCGCCCTCCAATTGGGCAATGATCGGCGTTAGAAGACCGTTATCCGGCCCGACAAAATAATGCCCTCCCATTCGGGCAGCCAGCGGCCGGCGTTCTGGGG
>VGNF01000221.1 GCA_016866195.1 Chloroflexota bacterium
GGGGACGATTATCGCCACCTGCCTGGTGGACACCGGTTCCCGCCTGGACGACGTGGTCTACGAAGAATTCAAGGGAACCGGCAACATGGAGCTTCACCTGTCGCGCAAGCATCAGGAACGCCGCATCTACCCTGCCGTGGATATCGAGCGATCCTCCACGCGGCGGGAAGACCTGCTGCTTGGGCCGGATATTCTCAAGAGCGTTTGGCTCATGCGCCGCATGTTCATCCAGATGATCTCCCCGCCGCCGCAGGGCGCCGGCATGGATAACTCCGTGGCTACCGAGGCGATCATCACTCGCCTGGACCGCGCCAGGAACAACATGGAATTTCTTGAGAACCTGACAAAAGACGGATAACGGTCATCCTTTCCAAATGAGTAATCCCTCGTACGAATGAACAAGTTGCTCGAAAGAATTCGGTCCTTTATCCCCCATCGACCTTCAGGAACCTTAGTGGTTTCTCCAAACGAGTCGGCGGTGAACCCGGGATCTGCGCCTCAAGCCGCAAGGAAGATGGACCGCTTCACCCTCATCAGCTGGATAGTGACCTTCGCGATCGTGGCCGGCTTATTGGGTTCGACCTATTTGTATAAGAATGGCACCGCTTCATCGTCGCCTCCAGCTACTCAACCTACAATAGAATCCGGGACGAATCCTCCGCTGGGTGGCGGCCCGCTCGTAATGGCAGACAACGGCGCAGCTTCGTTCATTTCCCGTCATCTGCAACTGAAGACGAACATCCCCGAACGCCCCCGTTACAAACCGGTGCTCTACCGCGTCTCACGCGGGGATGCCATGCTGGCGATCGCCGAGAAGTTCAAGGTGAAATCCGAATCGATCCTGTATGTGAACGATACACTCGAGGATAATCCCCACAACCTCAAACCCGGCATGGAACTCACCATACCGCCTGTGGATGGACTGTATTACCAATGGAAAGACGGGGACACCTTTGAAACCGTGGCCTCCCAATTTGAGGCAAAGGTGGACGATATCATCAATTTTCCCGGAAACGACATCGATCTGACCGACCCGCAGGTGGAGGCGGGGGAATTGGTGATGATCCCCGGCGGTTCGCGAGAATTGGAAGATTGGACAAAATTCCTTCCCACCAGCGGAAGGAGTAATGACGGCAGCACGGGCACATCGGATTTCGGCAGTAACACCTGCGGCGGCGGACCGGTCGCAAGCGGATTCGGTTGGCCTGCGAATTCCACCACCATTTCAGGGAACCCCTACGGGCCCGGTCATCTGGGAATTGACATCCAGGCCAACGAAGGCGATGCTGTATATGCCGCAGGGTCCGGAGTCGTCACCATGGCGCAGGGTGGTTGGAATTACGGATACGGGAATGTAGTCCAGATCGATCACGGGAATGGATATGTCACCGTATACGCACACTTGAGTCAGATCAACGTCAGCTTGTGCACGCCGGTCGGACAGGGCACCTTGATCGGCGCGGCGGGGAATACGGGGAATTCATTCGGTTCGCACCTGCATTTCGAGGTCCGCCTCGGCGGCACCAACATCAATCCATTGCAGATCGTCCAATAACCAGACTTCCGGCAGGCTGAGGATTGCCGGAATTGACATCCTTTATGGGCGAAAAATCCCTGATCCGGAAATTGGACCGTCTACCGCTTGGCGATGTTCGTTATTTTGAAACGCTGGGATCCACCAATGACGAAGCGCTGGCCTGGGCAGCGGAAGGTGCGGTGGATCTATCCTTGGTGATCGCAGACGAACAGACGGCCGGTCGCGGCCGCGGGGATCGAAAGTGGTTTACGCCCAAGGGAACCGCCCTGGCGTTCAGCCTGATCCTACGCCCGACAACCAGTGAACCCATTCCACGAACACCCGGTCTGGCGGCCCTTTCGATCACAGACGCCTTGCAAGGTCTGGGACTGGATCCCCGCATCAAATGGCCAAACGACGTCCTATTGAATGGGAAAAAGGTCGCGGGAATCCTGATCGAAAACATCTGGACTGGAGCCGAGGTGGATTCGCTTGTCGTTGGGATGGGAATCAACGTATTCGAGCCTTCCATCGCTTCCTCCCATCCGCTCATGTTCCCCGCCACGAGTGTGGAAAGTGAATTGGGGAGGGAGCCCTCAAGGGAGGACCTGCTGTATGCCATTCTCACCGCCCTTCTTGCACGCCGCCCTGGCATCGATGCGTTGGAATTCATGACTGCCTGGGAAAACTTGCTCGCCTTCCGTGGTGAGCAGGTACGGATCACCCGCGATCATGAAACCCTGGCGCAGGGAGAATTGCTCGGTCTCGACGCGGATGGAGGTTTGCGCCTGCGGAACGAGAAAAATCAGATCCTTTCCATGCCGTTTGGAGAGGTCAGCCTGCGACCGGGTGCATGATAGAATATCTTCAATCACGCAACGCTTTGAGAGGTTAACATGTTCGATAATTTACGAGAGGATCTGGATCCAAACCGGGATCAGGGAGAAGCGAAATTACAACCGGCTACGAATACCGTTTCCGGTTCGATCGCACCCCGCCCGAGCCGCTTCCTCGGCATGACTTCCGGGCAGAGATTCGTAATCGCGGTCATGCTGATGGTTGCCGTGATCGTACTCGGATCGATGTGCCTGCTGGTCGCTGGAAAAATCGCCCTGTAATGAACCGGTATCCGGGCAACCCTTACTCAAACCTGTAATCGAAGATATGGAGGTCATTTTACTGCTCATGTCCAGCATCACTCCCCCTTTTGCGCGGGAAGTGATGCTTATGGAACCATCCCAGAAATATCACCGCGAGCTATCTCCTGAGCGAAGCGTAGCATAGTCGAAGGATAGTTCAGGGGGATGCTACCTTGAGACACTTTTTCCACAGACATCTTTCTCCCAAATTGACATCTGAATCATCCCCACGTGCTTGAAGGGTGACGGGAATGCGGGACTGCAGAGCGACTTTATCGCACCGCAGCCCCTTTCTTTTCTGTGAGGTACAGAATTTTCCCAGAGTCAGGATGACTCACTCGGGTTGAGACTCCGAAGCCCCCTCCCCCTCCTCCATTTGTGCGCCGGCCTTCTTTAAATCCTCAGCGGAGATGCGCGCAATGGACGCAACGCTATCTCCTTCCTGCGGTTTGATGAGGTGCACGCCTTTCGTCGCGCGTCCGGCTTGTTTTACATCCTTCACCTTCAACCGGATGGTCACTCCATTGGCGGTCATGATCGTCAGGTCATCCTGTTTGTGCACCACGCGGGCGGCGGCGATCTTCCCGACCTCCTTCAAGGCTTTCTGGTCGATCGTCGCAACACCGCCTGTGGCCCGGCTCTTCGTAATGTATTCTTTCAACAAGGTCAATTTGCCGAAACCCTTGGTCGTGACCACAAGCAGGGAACCATCTTTATCCACCACATCCATGCTGGTGACCTGATCGCCTTTGGCGAGTCTTATCCCGCGTACGCCGGCTGCCTGCCGTCCCATCGAACGCACCTTGTTTTCATGGAACCGCAGCGCCTTTCCGCGCTCCGTCACAACGATGATTTCATCCTTGCCGGAAGTCAACCTGGCCCATCCCAGCGTATCGCCTTCCTCGAGGGAGATCGCGATCAGGCCGGAAGGACGTACGGAGGCGAATTCCTCCATCTTCACCCGCTTGATGCGACCGCGCTCTGTCATCATGATGCAGAAATTCTTGTCGGTGAAACTGCCAACCGCCATGGCCGCGGTCACCCTCTCGTTGGCATCCAGCGACAGGATGTTCACCAGGGGAACGCCTTTCGCCGCGCGATCTGCATCCGGGATCTGATACACCCTTTCGCTGTATACCTTGCCCTTGTCCGAGAAGAAAAGCATGGTATTCAGGCTGCGGGCGGGGATCAGCATCACCACTTCATCCTCATCCTTGGTGGCGTGACCCTTCACCCCCCGCCCTCCCCGGCTCTGCAGGCGGAAGGCCGACGCAGCCACACGTTTAATGTATCCGCGCTCGGTCAGGCTGATCAGGACCGCCTCATCCGCCACCAGGTCCTCGTCGTGGATATCCTCCCGGGCTTCCGCAGCGATGCGCGTGCGCCGATCGTCACCATATTTCTCAGCCAGCTCCTTCAAATCGGTTTGAATGAGCGCCAGGATCTTCTTTGGATGGGCCAGCAAATCCTCGAGATAATCGATCGTGGCACGTACCTGCTTGTGCTCCTCCTCGATCTTCTGCCGTTCCAGCGCCGCCAAACGGCGAAGCTGCATGTCGAGGATCGCCTGCGCCTGCACGTCGCTTAACTTGAAGCGCTTCATCAAATTGTCTTTCGCCACCTCGGCATCCTCCGCCTGGCGGATGGTCTTGATGACCGCATCGATATTGGTCAGTGCGATCATCAAACCATCGAGGATGTGCAGGCGGGCGCGGGCCTTGGCCAGCTCGAAGTTGGTGCGGCGGACGATGACTGTCTGCCTATGCTCGATGAAAAGATCTGCAGCGCACGCTTGAGAGGCAGGGTGCGCGGTTCACCGTCCACGAGCGCAAGCATCTGCACGCCGAACGTGGATTGCAGCGAGGTGTACTTGTACAATTGGTTGAGCACCTTGCGGGGCTGCGCGCCGCGCTTGAGTTCGATTACGATGCTCATGCCGCGTTGATCCGATTCGTCCCGCAGATCCGAGATCTGATCGAGTTTATCCTCGCGCACCAGTTCGGCGATGCGCTCGATCAGGGTGGTCTTGTTCACCTGATACGGGATCTCCGTGATCGTGATCTGGTGACGGCCGCCCTTGTTCTCCTCGATATGCGCCACACCGCGCATCACGATGCGGCCGCGACCGGTGCTGTACGCCGAGAGGATCCCCTCTATGCCAACAATGATTCCCCCGGTGGGGAAATCCGGACCCGGGACATGCTTCAGCAGGTCCTCGACCGTCATATCCTCGATATGGTCGTAGTTTTCGATCAAATGGCCGATTGCGCCAGCCAGCTCCCGCAGATTGTGCGGGGGAATGTTTGTAGCCATGCCCACGGCGATTCCGGCGGAGCCGTTGAGCAGCAGATTGGGCAGCCTCGCCGGAAGCACGAGTGGTTCCTCCAGCGAGTCGTCGAAGTTTGGACCGAAGTCGACCGTATCCTTGTCGAGGTCAGCCAGCATCTCCTCCGCCATTCGCTTCAACCGTGCTTCGGTGTAGCGCATGGCGGCCGGTGCATCCCCGTCGATCGAACCAAAGTTCCCCTGCCCATCCACCAACGTGTACCGCATGGAGAAATCCTGCGCCATGCGGGCCATGGTCTCATACACTGCCGCGTCTCCATGCGGGTGGTATTTACCGAGCACCTCGCCCACAATTCTGGCGGATTTCTTGTACGAGCTAGCCGCCCTGATCCCCAACTCGTCCATGGCATACAGAATTCGACGGTGCACGGGTTTTAAGCCATCCCGGGCATCCGGGAGGGCACGCGCGACGATTACGCTCATGGCGTAATCCAGGTACGCGGCGCGCATTTGCTCGTCGATATCCACGCTTTGGATGTTGCCTGCCGGAATTAGTTCATCTGCCATAAAATTTCCTCAAACTTTGTGAAAATTGCCAGAAACTTGCATAAAAAAACACGAAGATGCGATGGAACTTCGTGTTCGCATTAAATGAAGAAAGCCTGAATTTATAGCGGAATTATACCACCCTTGGCATCACTTTGCCATGAATTTTCACAAACTCAGCCATTCTTCCAATAAGGATTTTTTTCGAAAATCCGTAAAATCCTCAACATTTTCGCCAGATCCCTTGATTCTATATCCCCCTTTAATCCTCTCCCGACTCCTCTTCCCGGGATTCGCGAGATACCACCCTACTTCGCACGGCTTGCAGTGGACCTCACGTATAATCCCTGCATGCCTGCCAACCTGAGAGATGTCAGGGTCTACTACGACCGGAATACCCCCCTGTTTCTGAGATACGGCTCCTCTTCGGAGACCCGATCGATCCACCGCTCTTTGTGGTTGAAAGGCGTGCGCGACCTGAAAGAAGCCCTGGCTGTCTCCAATAACTTGGTGTTGGAGCAAGTCCGGAAATTGCAGGTGCCAAATCTGCGCTTTGCGGACCTCGGTTGCGGGGTTGGGGCAACCATGTTTCACCTCCTGGCCGGACTTGAACCTGCCGTAAAAGCAATCGGCCTGACCTTGAGTTCGGTGCAGGCACACATGGCTGAACGTGCACGCCGAGATCTTGGCATTTCAAACGCCTTCATTACCCAGGGGGATTTTCACAATGTTCCACTTGGAAGTAATTTTCATCTGATCTATTCCATCGGG
>VGNF01000222.1 GCA_016866195.1 Chloroflexota bacterium
AAGGAATTTGCCACCACGGAGGAGCGGAAGAGGAACTGAATCGACCAAATGGAATATTTGGTACCTGACACTTTGTTACTTCCTCTTCCGGATGGTCTCGACACTTGCTCTCCGTTCGAGCCGCGAGCCCGACGGGGCGACACCTGCCCCGAACCGCACGTGCGGGGGACTGCCTGCGCTGCACACTTGCCCTGGGTGCAAGTGCCAGGGAGTGCAGGTGTACAGCGGCGGTAGTGAGTAGGACGAAGTCCGTACATTTGCACCGAACGCAAGTGCGGTGTCGAGACGCTGCCGCCTACTCGACCCCCCATAGCGTATTTCTGTAAAGGAATCAGATGGGAAATAGATTTTCCGCTGAAATTGGTATCTTTATACGGTCTGGGGATCGGTCCATCAATCAGCCCTCGGCCTCAAAAAATGGCGACCTTGGTTGGAGACCGATATTGAAGTTTGAACCATTGCAGATCGAGATCTGAATGCCAAAGCAGATCCTTGCCCGTCGGGCAAACAATTCGGGCCGGATATCTGCGGAATTCGGGAATTGATTTATATTCAGGAGTGCATTAAACTGAAATCGCAGCTTCGGAGGTGCTCATGAAAAAACCGCGAATCGCAGAACGGCGGAAGGTCTTGAGTTTCACCCCCGTGTATGACCTTGAAACCAACGACCTGCTGGGTTACCTGGGAGACCTTACCCTCCAGGGAGCCCTGCTCGTAGGGGAAAAACCAATGGAATCCGGCAAAAACTTGACGCTGGGGGTTGAATTCCGGGAGGCGTCGGAAATTCCGGGGAAACGTCTGACCATTCCCGTGCACGTAGCCTGGTGCCGTCGGGAGGAACATCTGAACTACTTCAACACCGGGCTTGAATTCCTTGAAATGACGGAATCCAATAAGGACCTGATCGAGGCAGTATTGGAGCGATATCGCTTCAATCGTGAAATTCCATATTAGGAGATTGTCTTAAATTCATCATAATCAAGGAAAGCACTTTTCCGCCACTTAAAACGTTTCCGGCACATACTCGCCCCAGATGCTTCTGAGCGCATGACAGATCTCGCCGAGGGTGATGTCATTTTCCACGCATTCAATGAATAATGGCATCAGATTCTCAGTCCCTCCGGCTGTAGATCTCACCAGGTCGACCAGCACGGCCGTTTTTTCTGCATCGCGCCGTTCCCGTAGCATTTTCAGCCTTTCTTTTTGAGCAGCTGCGATCACAGGATCCACTTTCAACCGCTCGAGGGCAATCTCCTCACTCACCTGGAACTGGTTGACGCCCACGACAACCTGCTCGCCCCGCTCGATCGCCTGCTGCGAGGCATAAGCAGCGTTTTGGATCTCATTCTGCATGAAGCCCCGTTCGATGGCATGGAGCGCTCCACCCATTACCTCGATCCGATCGAGGTAAGCTAGGGCTCCTTTCTCCACTTCATCTGTCAAATATTCAATTAGATACGATCCGGCCAAAGGATCAACCGAATCGGCAACGCCTGACTCGAAGGCGATAATCTGCTGCGTGCGGAGAGCTACACGCACTGATTTTTCGGCAGGAAGCCATAGTGCCTCATCCATGCTGTTGGTGTGCAGAGATTGAGTCCCACCGAATACTGCCGAAAGAGCCTGCAGAGTCACGCGAACGACATTGTTTTCGGGCTGTTGGGCGGTGAGCGTGGACCCGGCTGTCTGAGTATGAAAACGCAGCTGCCAGCTTTCAGGTTCAACTGCATGAAACCGCTCTTTCATTATCCTTCCCCACAAGCGCCGAACCGCGCGAAATTTGGCCACCTCTTCCAGCAGGTTGTTATGCGCGTTGAAGAAGAACGACAGTTGACCGGCGAAATCATCCACTTTCAGTCCGGCGCGGAGTGCGGCTTCCACGTAGGCAATCGCATTCGCCAGCGTGAATGCCACCTCCTGCACAGCGGTGGACCCCGCCTCTCGGATGTGATACCCCGAAATCCCCATCATATTCCATTTGGGTATTTCCTTGGCACAAAATGCAAACAGGTCGGTGATCAATCGCATCGAAGGTTCCGGCGGAAAGATATAGGTACCGCGCGCCACATATTCTTTGAGGATGTCGTTTTGTACGGTGCCGCGCAATTTCTTCACATCCACCCCCTGGCGTTTCGCCACCGCGATGTACATGGCAAGCAGGATGGCTGCCGGCGCATTGATCGTCATCGATGTAGAAACCTTGTCCATCGGAATCTGTTCGAATAACTGTTCCATATCATGAATGGACGAGATCGAAACGCCTACCTTTCCCACTTCACCTTGGGCGAGGGGATCGTCCGCATCGTAGCCGATCTGTGTCGGCAGGTCGAAGGCAACACTTAACCCGGTCTGACCCTGCTCCAGTAGATAGCGATAACGCGCATTCGTTTCTTTTGCCGTTGCGAAACCGGCATACTGCCGCATGGTCCACAGGCGGGACCGGTACATCGTCGGCTGGACGCCTCGCGTATAGGGATATTCTCCGGGAAAGCCCAGTTTTTCCAAATAAAGCGAGGAGTTCTCTTCGGTTTCAGGCAGCGCCACCCGCGGGATCGGAATCCCCGAGCCGGTTTCGAATTGCTCCTTCCGCTCCTTGAATTTCTCAAGAGCATTACCCAGGGTGACTTCCTGCCATTTCTTGTATTGTTCGTCACTACCCATTCAGCACCACCTATCACAGAATGCAGTCATTGAAATCTATGCTGCCACTAGGATTGATACTAGTATAAAGCCAACCGAATATTCGATGGGGATCGATCCGCTCGCTTGGCCCATATGCCAGCCGGATCCTAATTCCCACCGATTCAGTACAAAATCGAGACAAAAGTCACATGCCGAAACACGACGGAAATGCTACACTTTTCGTATACCAGATTTGGAGGCTTTATATGTCAGCATTACGGGTCATCGGATATATTGCCGCAGCGATCTTCATTTTCTTCGGAGTGCTTTTCATCTGGGGTGCGTTCGGGTCCACGCCTCACCCGGAATGGATTCTGGTGGGGGTGATCAGTGTCGCCATCGGTTTCGGTCTGATCTGGCTGGCATCCCGCAATCAAGCAAAGGGGGCAGCTGTTGGCAACAACATCACCTACAAGATCGACCTGCCCTCCACGACCAGGGTCGAACAAATGAAATGCCGGAATTGCGGTGGAAGTTTAAAGGCGGATAACGTCAAGATGATCGCTGGAGCTCCAACGGTGGAATGTCCCTTCTGTGGAACGACATATCAGTTAACAGAAGAACCGAAATGGTAACCAGACAATCGGTTTATGGATTCCGTCATTCGATAAATCACAGCACCTGAATCCAGTACCTTCCAAGGAGATCTCATGGCCAGAAGATTTTTCACCACCCTGCTCATGCTCATCCTCTCCCTGACGCTCGTATCCAAGGCGGAAGCGCAGGATTCCCCTTACCTCTTCAGTGTGGACAGGGAAGAGGTGCATGTTTATTGGAACTCCGATGGGACGATGAGTCTGGACTACACCTGGGTCTTCACCAACCAGCCCGGCGCGCATCCGATCGATTTTGTCGATGTGGGCATGCCCAACTTCAACTTCGAAATAAACACCGTTCAAGCGGAGGTGGATGGAACGCCGGTATCGGTGTCAACGGGGGATTATCAAGGTACCGGATCCGGCTTCGCCATTGTGATGGGATCAAAAACCATTGCCCCGGGTGCAAGCGCCACGGTCCATGCCTATGTGGGCAGAATAAATAACGTGCTCTACCACGACGAGCAGGATGAAAACTACGCCAGCGCGGTCTTCGCTCCCGCCTGGTTCGGGTCGGAATTCGTGACCGGTCAGACCGACTTCACCATCACCTTTCATTTGCCTCCGGATATGAAGCCGGAGGAACCTCGCTGGCATGCGTCGCCCTCCGGCTTCCCCTCTGAACCACAGGCGGGATATGATGAAAACAACCGCGTGACGTATACGTGGTATTCCCCCTCCGCAAATGCTTCCGTGTATTATGCCTTTGGCGCCTCCTTCCCGAAAATCTATGTGCCGGCGGAGGCGATATACACCGCTCCCACACCCTCGCCTGTATCTTTCGACGACCTCACCAGCATCCTATGCTGCGGTTTCTTCGCCCTCACCTTCCTGGGCGTCCCCGCGTTGACGGCATATGCCTCGCGCAAACGGAAGCTGCAATACCTGCCACCCAAGGTCGCCATCGAGGGACATGGTATCAAACGCGGGTTGACCGCCGTGGAGGCAGCCATTCTGATGGAACAGCCGCTCGACAAGGTGATGACCATGATCCTCTTCGGAGTCGTCAAGAAGGAGGCGGCGCAGGTACTTACGCGCGACCCGCTCGAACTGGAGACCGCAGGAACTCTGCCGGAGAAACTGCACGAGTATGAAAAGGATTTCCTCAAAGCCTTCAAGGAACCGGCCGGAAAAGGTCGCCAGAAGGAATTGCAGGAAATGAGCATCAACCTGGTGAAAAGCGTCTCGGAGAAAATGCGCGGATTCAGCCGCCGCGAATCGGTCGATTACTATAAATCGATCATGGAAAAGGCCTGGTTCCAGGTAGAGGCTGCCGATACTCCCGAAGTCAAGAGCCAGAAGTTCGAGGAAGCCCTGGAATGGACCATGCTCGACAAGGATTACGATGATCGTACCCGGCGTGTTTTCCACGAACCGGTCATCCTGCCGCGTTGGTGGGGCAGCTACAATCCTACCTACCGGCCAGCGAGCTCCGGGCCAACGGCAAAGCCCGTCGCCGCACCCGTTGCACCTTCAGCCCCGAGACCATCCACGGCGCTGCCGGGAGCAGATTTCGCCGCCCAAATGGTGACCGGGGTGCAGACTTTTTCCCAGAAAGTCGTCGGGAATATTTCGACTTTCACCGAGAACGTCACCGGCAAGACCAACCCTCCCCCGAAACCGAGTTCAAGCGGCTATCGCGGTGGTGGCGGACGATCCTGCGCCTGCGGGCGCGCCTGTGCCGGGTGTGCCTGTGCCTGCGCCGGTGGAGGTCGTTAAGAAGAATCTTCATACACCTTAAAGGTAATAACACAATGCTCGATTCTCTCAAAAAATCGTTGCTGCTCTCCAAAGCGGAAACTGTTCCGCTGGATGGATTGCACCATTATGTCCGTGACACGGGCACGGAAAAATCGCGAATTCACCTCCGGTTGGATCCGGATGGGACAGGCACACTGATCGTGAATGCAAACAGCGTCATGCACTTAAATCCCACCGCGGCATTCATGGCTTGGCTGATGCTGGAAGGAGTACCGAGGGAGACGGGCATCGAGGCAGTGCGGTCTCGTTACTCGGTCGGCAGAAAGTCGGCGGGGCGCGATTGGGATGATTTCAACCTCCAGCTCGAGGAATTGATCCGACCGGACGGGGCATGCGCGATCCATGACCTCGACCTCGAAATGAACATGCCTTTCAGTGCCCGCCCAACTGCGCCCTACCGGATGGATCTTGCCATCACCTACCGCTGTAATAATGACTGCGCCCATTGCTACAACGCGCGCGACAGAAATTTTCCAGAGCTCACCACCGAGGAATGGTTCCAGGTCCTGGATCGGCTATGGAGCCTGGGTGTCCCGCACATCGTCTTCACCGGAGGTGAGGCTACTCTGCGCAATGATCTTCCGGAATTGATCCGCCATGCAGAAGGAAATGGACAAATCACAGGGTTGAATACGAATGCCCGGCGCCTGTCCGATCCTAGGTATGTGGAGCGCCTCGTGCAGGCTGGACTCGATCACGTCCAGGTCACTGTTGAATCATGCGATGAGCAGATCCACGATGGAATGATGTGCGCTCGCGGTGCCTTTCGGCAGACAGTGGAGGGATTGAAGCACGCTCTTGCCAGCAACCTGTATGTAATGACCAATACCACCATGCTGCGCACAAACCTCCACACGGTGCCGGACACTCTGGACTTCCTGGCTTCGATCGGTGTCCCGACGATTGGGCTTAACGCCTTGATTTATTCCGGGAAAGGGCTGACAGTGGGGACAGGTTTGCGAGAATTTGAGCTCCAATCAATCCTTGAAGTGGCTACGCGCAAGACCGCCGAACATGGTCAGAAGTTGATCTGGTACACACCCACCGAATATTGCCAATTCGATCCCACGGCACAGAACCTGGGAGTGAAAGGATGTACTGCCGCGTTATACAGCATGTGTATCGAATCGAATGGTGACGTATTGCCCCCC
>VGNF01000223.1 GCA_016866195.1 Chloroflexota bacterium
GGGGCGGATTTCCTGCGGGGGAGCGCGACGCGCTGTTGTTCCATCGGCTGTTCCTGGGTGTGATCCAGCGCTTCGGGCGCTCGCATGAAGCGTTCATGCTGGGGCTCTTCAAATTCCTGTCGCGCGTCCCGCTGATGAACGACGTTCCAGCAGGCATTGGCTTGTTCGTGCGCGGCAAAATTCCACTCCTGCCCGAGCACTTTCGTGCGCCTGCTCCGGTTCGGCGGCTGTTTCAGGGAAAACGATTATGACCTACTCTTATTATCCCGGTTGCAGCCTGCACTCCACCGGCCTTGAGTATGGGCTCTCCACCCGCGCAGTGTTCAAGCATCTTGGATTGGAGCTGAATGAAGTAAATGAGTGGGCCTGCTGTGGAGCTTCTTCGGCGCATGCGCTCGACCATACGCTCTCGCTGGCTTTACCCGCCTACACCTTGTCAAAGGCGCAGGCAGCCGGGCATGACCTGGTCATCCCCTGTGCAGCCTGCTACAACCGGCTCAGGAACGCCGACCATGCGATGAAGCATGATCAAAGTATCCGCTCCCAATTGGAGACCATGCTCGACTTTGAGTATTCGGGCTCGGTGGCTGTAAGACCTGTTCTTGCCGTGTTGGCTGAGGATGTCGGCTTGGAGCGTATCCGTGCCAAGGTGAGAAATCCGCTCGAAGGCCTGAATGTGGTGACCTATTACGGCTGCCTGCTTCTTCGTCCACCGCATATCACTCACTTCGACGACGCGGAGCACCCGCACGTCATGGGAGATTTGTTACGCGAGACCGGGGTCAATGTCAGGTCGTGGTCGCATGCTACCGATTGCTGTGGAGGCAGTCTATCCCTCAGTCGTTCGGACGTGGTCCAGCAGCTTGTCGGGCGGCTGGCGGAGCGGGCATGTGAAGCCGGGGCCGATGCCATTGTGACCGCCTGCCCGCTTTGTCAGGTGAACCTGGAAATGCGCCAGACCGGGCGGGTAAAAATACCTGCTTTCTATTTCACAGAACTGCTTGGCCAGGCCTTTGGCCTGCCTGAAGCGAACAGTTGGTGGGGTCGGCATCTGATCGATCCAAGACCTGTACTGGGATCGATGGCTGCTGCGGCCTAATCCGCTGTTATTGGAGAGTACCGTCATGTTTGAAAGGGATGAGGCATTGAACAATAAACCACCGGTGGGAGCAGCGCTTATCGCCGGGGCGGGGATCGCCGGGATGCAGGCGGCGCTCGATCTTGCAGAAGCGGGCATCAAGGTTTACCTGCTGGACAAGTCTCCGGCCATCGGGGGCACGATGGCGATGCTCGATAAGACCTTCCCCACCAATGATTGTGCCATGTGCATCATGTCGCCCAAATTGGTGGAAGTCGGCCGCCATCTCAACATTGAACTGCTCAACTGTGCCGAGATCGAATCCATACAAGGAGAACCAGGGGATCTGACTGTCAGTGTCCTCCAACATCCACGTTATGTGGATCTAAAGAAATGCACTGGCTGTGGCGACTGTTCGGCAGTCTGTCCGATTCACCTGCCCGATTCCTTTAACGGCGATCTCTCAACGCGCAAGGCAATTTACAAGCTTTATCCGCAAGCCATTCCGAACGCATTTGCAATCGAAAAACTGGGAGTGGCTCCCTGCCGGGACGCCTGCCCGATTCACCAGCGCGCGCAGGGCTACCTGGCCCTGGTCGCCGAAGGGCGTTATGCCGACGCCTATCGGACGATTCTGGAGGACAATCCATTCCCTTCCATTTGCGGACGGGTATGCAATCACCGTTGCGAGGATGCCTGCAACCGCGCCCAGGCTGATGAAGCAGTCAATGTGATGGGCGTAAAACGATTTGTCGCTGATTGGGCCTGGGAGAATAAATCCTTGGTGAATGTTGGACAAGAGACGACATCCACTCCACCGTCCAATGCCCAGAGGCTGGGTCTCCTTGGTAAGCGGGTCGCTATTGTTGGAGCAGGACCTGCCGGATTGACTTGTGCTCGCGACCTCCTGCGGCAGGGATGTGGGGTGACTGTGTACGAGGCATTACCCGTGGCGGGAGGTATGATGCGCGTCGGTGTGCCGGCTCACAGGCTGCCGCATGACGTGATCGAGCGTGAGATCAACGCTGTTCTCGATGAGGGCATGGTGTTAAAGCTCAATTCGCGTGTGGAAGATGTGGAGGGGCTGCTCCAGGATTACGACGCGGTGTTCGTTGCCATTGGTGCACACGGCGGAGTCAAACTTCCCATCCCCGGAGCAGACCTGCCCGATGTGGTGCTTGGGACCACTTTCCTGCGCGAGGCAAGCCTGGATGCAGAGGCTGCCGATCTTTCCAATCGAATCAAAGGCCGGCGCGTCCTGGTGTTGGGTGGGGGCAATGTGGCAGTGGATACTGCCATGACCGCCGTCCGCCTCGGAGCGGCCTGGGTGGGAATGACCTGTCTCGAAGGACGCGGGCAGATGCCCGCCCATGAATGGGAGTTGCGCGAAGCGGAGGAGGAGGACGTTCAACTCTTTCCCTCGCGCACGTTTAAGGAGATCACTCACATCGACGGCAAGGTGACCGGCGTTCGCACAGTCCGGGTCAACTTCCGTGGATTTGTGGACGGAAGGCCGGACTTCGATGAGCTTCCGGACACCGAGGAAATCCATTCTGCGGATGTGGTGATATTTTCCATCGGTCAGCGTCCCGAATCCGAATGCATGAAGCAGGTCAAATTGCAGCGCGGCGGGCGCGTGGAGGTGGATCCCGATTCGCTGGCTACCTGTGTGCCCGGAATCTTCAGCGGCGGTGACGCGGTGACCGGCACAGCGTTCATCGTGGACGCCATCGCCGCAGGGCACCGCGCGGCGCAGTCGATTTCGGATTACCTCGAAGGAAATGAAACCAGGGATAACGAAAGCTCTCCAGTTGCCCGGTTGACCGCCGAGGAAGCGAAGAGGCGGATCGCCGCCGGCGAGGCATCCACCGTATCACGCATTGAACCGCTTCACCGCGCCGCGGCTGACCGAATTCATGACTTCGGAGAAATTGCGGGCATGTTGACGGAGGAACAGACACGCTCCGAAGCCGCCCGATGCCTGCGTTGTGGAATTTGCTCCGAATGCAATCAATGCATCCAGGTCTGCCGCGCGGGAGCCATCAACCACAACGAAACCGAACGCAAAGTGGATCTCAATGTCGGTGCGGTGATCCTGACCCCCGGCCTCGAAACCCTGCCCGGTGATATCCGTCCTGAATATGGTTATGGTCGTTACCCGAATGTGGTTACGAGCATGCAATTCGAGCGCATGCTCTCCGCTTCCGGACCCTTCAAGGGAACCGTCCAGCGCCCGTCGGATAGCGCTCACCCGCGCAAAATTGCCTGGATTCAATGTGTCGGTTCACGCGATTCAACATGTTCGCCGAATCCGCCGGCAGGGAGTTCAGGGGTGCGGGCAGATTATTGTTCCTCGGTCTGCTGCATGTACACCACCAAGGAAGCCATCATCGCCCGGGAACATGACCCGCACATCGAGCCGACGGTGTTCTACATCGATCTGCGCTCTTTCGGGAAGGGCTTTGATTCGTATGTCGAGCGGGCGCGGAACGAACAAGGTATTCGATACATCCGCTGCATGGTCTCATCTGTGAAGGAAGTTCCCACAACACATAATCTGCGTCTGACTTATGTTACCTGGGATGGAAGGCCTGTTACGCGGGAGGAGGAATTTGACCTGGTTGTGCTTTCCGTTGGTCTGCGGCCTTCCGCGGCGACACGTGAGATGGCGGAAAGACTCGGGATCCGGCTGACCGAGGCCGGTTTTGCGGAGATCGACCGGTTCGCTCCCACGCGTTCGTCCCGTGCCGGAGTATTTGTCGCCGGCGCGTTTTCCGAGCCGAAGGACATCCCCGAATCGGTCATTGAAGCCTCCTGTGCCGCGGCACAGGTGTCCGCGCTTCTGGGTTCTGCGCGGGCTACGCTCACGCGTGTTCCTGAATACCCCCCGGAACGGGATGTGAGCGATGAACCCGAGCGGGTGGGCGTGTTTATCTGTCATTGCGGGATCAACATCGGTGCCGTGGTGGACGTACCGGCGGTGGTCGAGTACGCGCGCACATTGCCCGGCGTGGCCTATGCCGAGCACAATCTGTACACCTGTTCGCAGGACACCCAGGCGCGCATCACCGAACGCATCACGGAGCAGGGCTTGAACCGCGTGGTGGTGGCCTCGTGCACACCGCGCACGCACGAGCCGCTGTTCCAGGATACCCTGCGGGGCGCGGGATTGAATCCACATCTGTTCGAGATGGCGAACATTCGTGAGCATGATTCATGGGTGCATCGCAACGAACCGGAATCGGCCACTGACAAGGCGAAGCAGCTGGTGGGGATGGCTGTGGCCAAAGGACGAAAATTGCGCTCCATCACCCGCAGAATGTTTGACATCAACCGACAGGCGCTGGTGATCGGTGGAGGGCTGGCAGGGATGACCTCAGCCCTTTCGATTGCGCAGCAGGGGTTTGGAGTGTATCTGATCGAACGGGAGAATGAACTTGGCGGGAACCTGCGCCATATTCATACCGGGGCATTCTCCGGGGATGATCCTCAAAAGCTCCTGCGTGAGACAGTCGAGGCGGTCATGTCCGAACCGGCCATTCACGTTATGACCGGCGCCGAGCTGACCGGCGTGGGTGGCTATACCGGTCAATATTCTTCACAAGTGCGTCTATCCGACGGCTCGATCACTGAATTGCAGCATGGCGCGATCATTCTTTCCAGCGGTGCGCGCGGAATGACGCCGACTGAATACCTGTATGGCAGACATCCGAATGTAATCACCCAGCGCGAATTGGAGGAGCGGATGATGGGAGCAAAGGGCCGACCGCTCCCCCTGGATGACCTGAAAACGCTCGTCATGATCCAATGCGTCGGCTCCCGGGATCAGGCTCATCCATATTGTTCGCGCATTTGCTGCACACAGGCCCTCAAGAACGCGCTTGCCGTCAAACGTCGCTCGCCGGAGACACGTGCGATCGTATTGTACCGGGACATTCGCAGTTACGGATTCCGTGAATATCTGTATCGGGAAGCGCGCAAGGCTGGTGTCCTGTTCCTGGAATACAGTGAATCCGAAAAGCCGGCGGTGACGGACGAGAACGGTCGGTTGAAAGTCACCGTCACCCTGCAACCCGACCAGCAGGTGATCGCGTTCGACCCCGACTGGCTGGTGCTCAGCGCTGGAATTGAATCCGAACCGGGGAACCCCGCGCTCGCCCAACTACTCAAGGTTCCGCTGAATGCGGATGGATTCTTCCTTGAGGCGCACGTGAAACTGCGGCCGGTGGATTTCGCGGCGGAGGGAATTTTCCTTGCCGGGCTGGCTCATTCCCCGCGCGCCATCGAGGAGACCATCGCACAGGCTCAGGCAGCCGCAGTGCGCGCGGTGGCCCTGCTGGCGAAGCCGCAATTGGAATCGACACCGATTGTCGCAAGCGTCAATCCGAAATTGTGCGCAGCCTGCGGTCAGTGCGTGGAGATTTGCCCGTACGGGGCGCGCGTGCTCGAACCCGGCATGAGCCACGCGGAAGTGATCGAGGTTCTGTGTCAGGGCTGCGGAGCATGCGTGGCAGCCTGCCCGAACAAGGCCAGTCAGCAAAAAGGTTTCGAAGTAGCACAGGTTTTCGGCATGTTGGATGCCGCAGTGCATTGATAGAGGTTCTGGTCGAAAGGTGAATCGATGACCCAAAAAGAATTTGAACCAAGGATTGTTGCGTTCCTGTGCAATTGGTGCACCTATACCGGTGCGGATTTGGCGGGTACTTCACGTCTTCAGTATCCGCCCAACGTGCGCGTGGTGCGCATGATGTGCAGCGGGGCCGTGGACCCGGTGTATGTGCTCAAACCGCTGATTGACGGCGCGGATGGTGTGTTGATAGGCGGGTGTCACCCCGGGGACTGCCATTACCAGACCGGCAACTACAAGACCCGACGCCGCTATGTTGCCATGCGAGAGATCCTCAAATCCACCGGTATGGATGATGACCGAATCTGGCTGCGCTGGATCAGCGCCAGCGAGGGACAGCGATTTGCAGAAACTGTCACGGAGATGGTGACCGCGCTCAGAAGGTTGGGTCCCAATCCCATGCGTGAAGCATGGGCGGTGTGAGACATGGCAATTTGAGGAGTGACTGTCCTCCCGTGAGTCCAGGG
>VGNF01000224.1 GCA_016866195.1 Chloroflexota bacterium
TCTTCAAGCTGGCGGGAATACGCCCGATCAACTGCATTGTGGATGCGACCAACTATGCCATGCTCGAACTTGGAGAGCCTCTGCATGCGTTCGACTATGATGTCCTGAAAGGGCGAACAGGCGGGAATAAGGTGAAGATCATTACCCGCAGTGCGAAGGAAGGCGAGAAACTCACCACCTTGGACGGTGTTGACCGCAGGCTGACCTCCATGAACGTGCTGGTATGCGACGAGAAAGGCCCGCTCTCGCTGGCAGGCGTGATGGGGGGCGTAGAAAGCGAGGTGCACGATGCTTCAAAGGAGGTGCTGGATGCCCAGGGCATCGATCGTTCGAAGCTGGAATCCGGCAACCTGCACGAGGGAAAGATCAGCCTGCGCGGAAGGAGCACGACAGACATCCTGCTGGAAGGCGCAGCCTGGAACTTCATCAACATCCGTCGGACGGCAAAGCAGCACAACCTGCCTTCGGAAGCCTCCTTTCGATTCTCGCGCGGGGTGCACCCCTCCCTCGCCGAAATTGGGGTGAAACGCGGATTGCAATACATGGCCATGTGGTCCGGTGGAAAGGTGGCCCCCGGTCTGGTGGACGCCTATCCGCTCAAACCGAAGGATCCGGCCATTACGGTCACGCAATACGACGTCAGACGCCTGCTGGGGATCGATCTATCCGCAAAGGAGATCGCCGCGCTGCTCACCCGACTTGAATTCAAATGCACAGTCGAAAAGGACAAGGTCCGTGCGAAGACCCCTCCCCACCGCATGGACATCGGTGAAGGAGTCGTGGGCCTCGCTGACCTATTGGAAGAGGTCGCCCGCAGTTATGGTTATGATCGCATTCCAACCACCACCATGGCCGATGCCCTGCCCGCACAGGCTGGAAATCCCATATACGAGTGGGAGGAGCATCTGCGCGACCGGCTGGTCGCTCTTGGGTTGCAGGAGATCGTCTCCTACCGGATGACCTCAACGGAACGGGAATCCCGACTGACCGCTCACGAGTCATATGTTCGCATCGCGAACCCGATCACCCCGGAGCGCAGTGTCCTTCGAAGAAGCCTGCTCGCCTCCGTTTTGGAAACCGTCGAAAGGAATGCAAGAACCAGCTCGCAGGCAATGTTCGAAATCGGTCCGGTCTTTGAACCGCAAGGGGAAAAACTGCCGCGCGAACCGCGCCGGCTCGCCATCGTCATGACCGGCCGTCGCCTCGCACCTTCATGGGATGTGCAGGAATCGCCTGAATTCGATTTCTATGATATGAAAGGCCGCCTTGAACTTTTTCTGGCAGGATTGCACCTCAGCGATTTTGAATTCATCGAATCCGAAGCCGTTCATCTACATCCCGGCAAATCCGCTGTGCTTCGAGTGAACGGGCAGGTGCTGGGAAACTTCGGCGAATTGCATCCGCTTGTCAAGGAAAAGTACGACCTCGGCGACGCCCCCGTCATCGTGGGAGAATTCGACCTCGACCTGATGCGTTCCTTGAACCCAACCTACGGCGTAAGATCGATCCCGGACACCCCTCCGATCTACGAAGACATCGCTCTGATTGTGGACGAGTCGATACCCGCCGCAAGGGTTGAAAGCTTGATACGCCAGACAGGCGGAAAGATCCTTGCAGAGGTCCGCCTGTTTGACGTCTATCGCGGGGATCAGATCGGGACCGGAAAGAAATCACTGGCATACAGCCTGACCTATCAATCGGAAGCGACCATGACCGATTCCGAAGCAGCTGCGGTTCGCAACCAGATCGTCAAGCGGCTGGAAAATGAAATCGGTGCCAAACTCCGCGGGTGATCGCGGCAGTGGCTAAAAGGATGGGTTGATTTCATTAACCGCAGAGAACGCGCATCGTCCCGACACTTGCACCGAGCGCAAGTACGGTGTGTCCCCGTCTCGGGCAAGCGCCCTCGCGGGGCGAACGGCCTTCGGGAGAGTTCGCAGAGCAGGACAAAGGGACTTCTCTGCGTTCTTGTGGTGGTGGGTTTTTTCATGCTGCGCAAGAAACCAGAGGTGCCGCGCAGCAACGAACCACTTCCGCCGGCTTCATGATCGGTTACAGGACGGGAAAATCTCGAATCAGGTGAAATGCGGGTTGGGACTGCGGTGCGAAACAATCGCCCCGCAGTCCTTATGAATCAACCTCCCCCTTGGTATGGGGGAGGGATCAAGGGTGGATTCAATGGAAAGGACGCTCACACCCAAAGTTCTATTTTGCTTGTTTGGATGATTATTATGGAACCCGAATGGTGATACTCACCGGGCAAAATTCGACCTGTCCGATTCGAATACCCCAGGTCGTGGTGTAGACGCCGGCCGCGCTCGGGGCCTTCATGGGTATGCTGAAGTTCGCCATTTCACCGGTTCCCAGGGAAGTCTCCACATCATAGATGCTGGCCAGGTGCAAGACCGTTCCACTCCGGTAATAAAAGTCCGAGCTGCCAGAATCCCAGTATTCCGAGCCGGTGTTCTGGATCTGCCAGGTCATCGTGAATTCGCTATTCGGGCTGACATGATCGTTGTCCCCGGGAGATTTCGTGACCACCTGGCATTCGAACTGCCTCCCGGTGCTCCCAGGCGCAGGAGTGGAGGAAGGTACCGTGGGCGTTGGAAGCAGGAAGATGAACGTGGAAGTGGGCGTCAGTGTTATCGTGGGAGTGAGCGTGGGGGGAGGCGTCTGTGTGATCGTGCTGGTGGGAGGCACATACAACGCCGTTTGAGTGGCCGCGGCTTCAGCCGTCTGCACGACGGCCGTATACAACGAGCTGGAATCCCCTGTGGGACTCGCCGCCGGGAGAGGAATGGATGGAAGACAGGCCAACAGGATACCTGCTGCGAGAATCAGGGAAAGTTTCCGGTGGTTATGGTTCAACATAACCTGCTATTGCACATCCAGGGCAACGTACGGCCAGCAAAGCTGTTCTTCCACAACCCAGGTCATCACGTAATGCCCTTTTTCCATCGGAGCAACCGCATCCCAAGGTCCGATATCGAACTGGGCCTTGGGTTTCATTTCCGGAAGCTCGATCACGGTTAATCCCGTGGTGGTGAAATTCGGACCACTGTAGTATTTCACATCGCGCCCTGCCGGCCACGTCTTTGTTCCTGTGTTTAGAATGGTCCAGCGAATGTCGAATTCATCTCCGGGGCTGTAGATCGCCTCACCATCACGCGGTCGCTGGTGAATGATGTCGCACGCGAAATCCGGTTTGGGAATCGACCCCCCTCCCCCTCCGCCTCCGCTCGAGGGCGGATTGATCGTCAATGGAGTGATCGTGGGGACGATCGGGGTCAGGGTCGGAAAGGATATGGTGGTGTTTGTCGGCAAGGGTGTTGCCAGGGCAGCTGCCGCGGTGTTCTGAGCCGCCACAGTCAATGCAACAAATTCCTCGATCTGTCTTTGGGCAGCCACGGTCTGTGCCACGGCTGCTTCGATCTGGGATTGCACCTGCTCCGGGCTTTGGCCGGGCAGGCAGGCCGCCACGGACAGGGCAAGAAGGATCATAACCAACCACACTCTGGGCATTGTAATCTCCTTATCGTTAATCAGTGGCTTCGCCGGCGCCGATTCCGAGCGGTTTCCATTTGCTCTCATCCTTCAACCGGTGCTGGATCCCTCCCCGGTCGTGCAGCGCGTCGAAGCCTTCCGGTTTAATGAACATTTGATCGCCATCAAGCAAACCGGTCAAGCCGGTCTGGCCCGGCTCCAGCCGTTTGTTCTGGCAGAATTTGCAGGATTTTGGATCGTGAGCTACATACTCGGTGGGTTCCTCGTACGTGGTTACATACCCTTCGTAGTTCCTCACAATCACCTTGTGGTCGGACATGCTCAACAGGTAATTGGGCATGACGGGGATTTTTCCCCCTCCGCCGGGGGCGTCCACAATATATTGCGGCACCGCATAGCCCGAGGTGTGTCCGCGCAGGGCTTCGATGATCTCGAAAACCTTGCCAACCGGGGTGCGGAAATGCCCGGAGCCCTCCACAAGATCGCACTGGTACAAATAATACGGTCGCACACGAATGCGAGTCAGTTTCTGCACCAGCTCGCGCTGCAGGTGCGCGCAATCGTTCACACCAGCTAGGAGAACGGATTGGTTTCCAAGCGGGATGCCAGCGCGCGTCAGACGATCACAAGCCTCTGCCAGTTCCACGGTAATTTCGTTTGGATGATTGACATGGATGTTCAACCACAGCGGGTGGAAGCGGGCCAGCAAGTCGCACAGTTCCTGGGTGACACGCATCGGCATGAAGACCGGGACGCGCGAACCGATGCGAACGATCTCGATGTGCGGGATTTCACGCAGACGCGTCAGCAGCTCTTCCAGGACCTTCGGCGCCAGCACGAGCGGATCGCCGCCGGAGAGCAGCACATCGCGCACCTGCGGAGTCCGCTTGAGATACTCGATTTGCATCTCGAACTCCTGACGGTTGAAGGTCTGGCCCGGGTCTCCCACGATGCGAGAGCGCGTGCAATAACGGCAGTAGGAGGCACATTGCGTGGTGACCAGCATGAGCACGCGATCGGGGTATCGGTGAACCAGCCCCGGTACAGGTGAGTGGCGGTCTTCCGCCAGCGAATCCTCCATCATTGCGGTAAATGCGTTCATCTCCTCGGAGACGGGGATGATCTGCTTCCGCACCGGATCGTTTGGGTCATTCGGATCGATCAATGAGATGAAGTAGGGAGTAACGTCGACACGAAACAATCCCTGGGTTTGCAGGGCGGTCCGCTCGGAATCGGTCAGGGTGATGACCTTACCAATATCGTCCGCCGTATTCAGGCGGTGGCTTAATTGCCAGCGCCAATCATTCCATTTCTCGTCCGGCACATCGGAGTAAATGGAGGCGCGCTTGGAAAGGATCGGAGTAGGCATGGGATGTATCCTCCAAAGATTAAATCAGATTCGGCTAAAGCTGTGAGTCGCAGGAAAGGAGAATCGCGGCGGATCGTGATCCGACCTGTGGAAACCGCCAAATTGCGTCAAACCACAATCGAAATCCCTAAAGAACAGGGTCATGTTCAGTATTGTAAGAGGAAATAAAAGGACGGTCAACCTGACTTTGGCGGGACGGTCCAGTCACTGACAAGGTTTTGCGAAGGATAGAACAGACGGGGTCCAGCATTTCCTCTCCAAAATCAATCCTCCCCCGCAAATGCAGGGGGGATCATCATCGGGGAGAACGAAGGTTCCATCGATCGGTTCAGGGGACAAGGGCATTCCCATTGGTCAAGTGTATCGGAATTTCCAGTTCCTTCAATACGGTGATCACTGCATTCACCGCTTGCGGGACCGCTGCACCCACCTCTTCGGATAATTCCTCACTGAATTCGAAAACCTGTCTGGCGGTAATTCCAACCACCATCACTCTCTCGGGCAATTTCGCACCGAGGCGACGTCCGAATTCCAGCGCGTTTTGCAGGCTGGTATCATGAACGCTCCCGGTGTGATAAGCGGAATAGTTGGGGAGTTCTTCGAGCGGCAGGATCAGGATCGATCCGACCGGGCCTTGCACAGCCAGTGAATCGACCAGAACCGCATGATCGTAGCCGATCATGTGCTCCATCAGGCTGATCCCGCCCAAGGAAACGCAATCAACCACAATGGGTGAACCAGGCGGCACAAAACGCTTTACTTCCTCGGCCACCTTCCAACCCACACCATCGTCGCCCAGCATTGGATTCCCGAGACCGATTACTATGGTTTTCATGGATTAAGAGAGGCGCGTTGGGATGGCCCAATCACCCCAACGCGCCAACCCCTTTGAAAGGGTTTTATTCGACAAATTGTTTCAATTCCCGGATTTGGTTCCCTTCTGCATCGTAGATCAAAACCTCCAGTGGCATCTGCCCGGGCAGGGAATGGGTTGCACATCCGAAACACGGATCGTAGGCGCGGAACGCCATCTCGACCATATTCAACATCGGTTCCGAGACGACTGTCCCCTTTTTGATCAGACTCCGTGCTGCCTTGTCGATGGACATACTGATCGGCGCATAATTATTGGTCGTGCCCACGATCAGGTTGACCTTGGTCAGGACACCGCGCTCATCGGTTGTGTAATGATGGGTCAGGGTGCCGCGCGGCGCCTCCACGATTCCAACCCCCTCGGTGGGCGTTTCGGTCGGGACCGTGTGAAAATTCGGAGAAGCCACCTCCGGAAAA
>VGNF01000225.1 GCA_016866195.1 Chloroflexota bacterium
CCAGAAAGAGATAGGGATGTTCGCCCAGCGGACGTTCCCGCCATTTGGCCAGCTCCACATCCAATTGCACGGCTGCTTCACTCACCACCGAGGACGAGATGCTCACACCGCACAATTCCTCCGTAATCGCCTTCACCTTGCGGGTCGATACTCCCTGCACGTACATCTCCGCCAAGGCCAGTGTCAGGGCTCGTTCACTCCGCAACCTTTTTCCAGTGCTCGGGGATAGAACCCACCTTCCCGCACTTGGGGCACCGCAAAGGTAATCTCACCCACACGGGTCCGCATTGTCTTGGACTTGAACCCGTTAGCATAGCCACATCGTTCGGGTGTATGTTGGCAAGGTCCTGCGTTCAGATGCTCTGCTCGTTCCGCTTGCATCGCGGCGTTGATCACGATCCGCATCAATTCCGGCTGAACATCCAGTCCATGTTCTTGCACTTGCTCCATCAACTCGGCGGGTACGGTAAAATCATTTTGGTAGGTCATGGCCGTTTCTCCTTTTTGGTGTCGTAACCGCAAGGATAACACCTGACCTACCACCTCTGAATTTTACAGAAACAATCCTACACTACTAGAATCTTCAATTGGAACCCAACCTGCAACGATTCCAATAGCACCGGTGCAACCAATTGCACCACCATCAACACCTATTAACAGGAAAAATAAATCAACTGCGGCATTGTTGGCCATATTTTTAGGTGGTATCGGTGCTCATAAGTTTTACCTTGGAAAAACTGGGCCGGGACTATTCTATTTGATTTTCTTCTGGACTTACATACCCGCAATCCTTGGTTTAGTTGAGGGGATATATTACTTTACGATGAGCGACGAACAATTTGCAAAAAATTATGGTTGATCTGAGGAATGCGTAAATACCCGCATCCCGATTATTGAAACTCAAAATTTGTCTTTATGATACAGTGTATTTACATTTGATGCAAAATGACCCCACAATTGCGGGATCATCTTCATCATAATGGGATTATCATTTGCTCTCGGGGGCAGCTTTCTTTTTTCTTCTGTTCTGAACATAATCTAATACAGGATGTTATCTAAGCGACTCTTCCAACGTTTTAGTTGGTTTCAAATCCAGGCTTGTCGCTGTCGGTGAACCGAGCACAGAGAAGGCCGTGTCGTTCTGCTAAGCAAAGATGCTTTCAACTTGCTTGGGCTTGACCCCTTTCAGCAGTCTATTCACAACCACTTGTAGGATATTCCTGCATCGTCGGGGAATGGCTCATGCTACGCCCCATCAGCATTTATGCTAATATCCCCCAGGCAATTTGCCCACCCAATCCTCTCCGATGCGGATCTCGATATCGACAGATGACGTGGGATCGGGTTTGATGATGATTTGGTGACTCCCCACAACCCCAAAAGTCACAGCCAAATATCGCAAGGCATATAGCTTTGATGAATACATAATAAGTACCGTGTGATTGGATGCGCCGGTGGGCACTCCATATTCCACAACTTGCATTCCCTGTACCGTCAGGAAACTGGCTGTGCGTTCCTCTAGTCCAGCTGTGTAAGTGTTGTTGACCAATCTTATCCTGGCCCCATCTGCAAGCATCAGTGTCCTTAGATCACCTTGCGCCAGGGGACTGACCGGACCGCCTGGAACAAAGATCTCATCCCGCAGGATGCGGATTTGATCAGGTACGGGCCGCAGGACACTGGCGGGAACTCCATTGAGCGTGACGTTTGCGAACACAGCCATGTTGTTGTCGATCACACCCCGCTTGATGCTTTCCATGGGAATGTCTTTTGCGAGCACCGCCAGTTTCAGGGAATCCTCAAATGACATGTTGGTGTGGATGCCGGAAGAGAATGCCTGATAGAGTTGGGGAGCCTGTGCCAATAATGTGGGGAAATAGGATGGGTTGAACACCTTGTCCCGAATTGCCATGATGACCTGCTGCTGACGTCTGGCACGCCCCACGTCGTCCCCGCTACACCCCTTTTTCTCGTCGCGGCATCGCGCGTACGCGAGGGCGCGCTTGCCGGTCAGGTGTCGGAAATCTCCGGGCTTGAGCACAAAATGATCCTGACCGGGGCCGGCCGGATCCAATACCATTCGTTCTTCCACGTAAACGTCGATGCCGCCGATCATGTTGATGAACGATACGAAGGTGCCAAAATCCACCTGAACATAATAATGTACTGGTACGCCAATAGATTGGGAAACGGTTGCCGTCGCCAGCCCGGGTCCGCCGCCGGGCAGTTTGGCAGCCTCCCCGAGGGTCCAGGCGGTGTTGATCCGGCTGTATCCAAACCCTGGAATATTGACCCACATGTCGCGAGGAATGGAGAGCATCCCTGCTGTCTTTGTAAGTGGATCCACAGTCAACAGGATGATGGTGTCCGTGCATGCCGGACAATCCTCGCCGGCTATATCACCTCCTCGAAGACCAAAGAAGACGACATTGATGCGGCTGCCGCCATCCCATCTGGGAAGTTCCATCTCCGGAACCGTGCCCTCGAATGGAAGGTAACTGTCAGACGCGCCTGTATTGTCAAATTCGGGTAATCCTGGCTCATTCGTGTTTTCTGTGGAAAGGGGGGGGCGGGACACCAGGGAGGGCCGTCAGCTGCCAACAGGCGACAAATTGGCGCGCAAAGAGAAAGGCGCCGATGGCAGCGGTAAGGGCCATGCCCCAGTAGATGATTTGGCGCCAGGAGTGTTTCAGGAAATTAATAAAGAAGTTAATGTACATGTTTGTTCCTATCTTTGTGTAAATTCCTTTGGGATTGAATATTCGACAACCACGTAATGCCCGCAGTAACGACTCGAGGTATTTCGGTCGTTTCCAGGCCATAAAACCTATGACCTCGAAGGAAATCCTCGAGGTCATAGGTGCAAAATCTGGGTTCAAATGGTAAATCGCAAGGAGCTAAAGATTGGACACTTCGAGTCCTTCGCTCAATTCGATCTGCACAGACGACTTCTCTCGTTTTTCGACAAGTTCGTCCACACCGCGCTCATACGCTTCAAAGACGCGGACGTCAGCCAGTTCTTCAGCAGTCATTCCCTTTTCGATGATGGCTAACTCCATGAGCGGATCCTCACGAGAAAATCTCTCTGCATCCACGGGTGTTTTGACTTGGGGATTATTTCGTCCGTAGCGGTGGTACCAGCTCGCGGCGATCTTGGATTTGAAGGGACCGATCGCGCTCACGAAGAAATGGCCGTGTGTTTCGCGGCGCGGCCGGACCTTTGATTGAAAGACCAGCCAATCGCCTTGCGGCCGCTTGCCTAGATAGAACGCCATGGCGACCGCCTTTCTTTTCGCAAGGATATAATTTTCTGTGACATGGTTTCTCCTTGTCTGTTTTCTGTGGGATGAATGGAGAAGGGGCGGATCGCTCCGCCCCTTCGAAAACCTATGCAGTCTGTAATTTGGGTATCGAAACCTCCTGGTCTTGAGAGGCGGCATCGAACACCCAGGATTGGATGCGGCGATGCGCCTCATCAGGGCCGACCCTTCCGGATGCCACTTTGAATAGCATCAAGCGTAGTTCGTCATACTGAACTGTACGGGATGGATCCGCGTGTTTGGCCAGGAAGTCTACGGCTCGAGCCGCTTCCTGGGCGTTCAACACGTCGAGATCCAAACCGATGGATCGAGCCTGCTTCCTGCCCGAGTATTTCAGGGGGATCATGGCATCGCCAAGTCGGGCGACGCGCATGCCGGGTCCGGGTTTTGGTTCGTGGTCGCATTCGCAGGCGAAATAGATGTACCCGATGTAGGACTCCCAGTTCCTCAGGGCGGAACCGAAGAAGTCAGTGTACGGCACGTACCAGTTGCCACGGCGGTCCCTTGCTGCCGGCGCATTGCAATCCGGGCAGCGATGATCTGGGAAATACTGGATATCCCCGATCTGGAGGTCGGGCGAATTCTGTTCTGCGTTCATAATGAACTCCTTGTTCTGTTAGAAATCGTGGGGAAAGCCGACCCTGTAAAGCACCAGGGCTTTGGTGATCACCGGCTCACCTTCGTCCCCAGGTCCGCAAACGGCTTGAAGACGAAGTTCGATGGTTTGGAGCTTCCCGTCCTTTGGGTCGACTTCCTGCTCCCCGGTATCTGTATCCCTGCCTATCAGGCGGATGCTCAGTGCTGCCACCCAGAGGACATCCCAAAGTCTTCCATCATGATCTTGACCTAAATCGTGGCGGGAGGGTTGCAGACGGTCATCCAGCGCGCAGGTGATGGCCACCGGAAAACGAAAGCCAACTTGTCGGGCGATGTCCGTGACATCGACCAGAACGCCGTCTTCGATGGCCTGGGCGCGGCTGTAGCTGTAAATGGGCTCTCCAAAGAGGAGATCTTCCGGTTCGGGGGAGGAAAGCTGATCGTTCGTCATCCTGACCTCCTATCCGAATCCGAGGCCGCGCTCTTTGAGCGAGACCCAGCGTCCATTGCCGATCACCAAGTGATCGAGCACTTGCACGTCAAGCAGCTTTCCGGCTTGGACCATTGCCCGTGTGATGGCTACGTCATCCGGGCTGGGGGTGGGGTCGCCGCTTGGATGGTTATGGACCACGATGATCGCCGGAGCCATTCGCCGAATGGCCGGCTTGAAGACCTCTGCGATTCGAACCTGCGATGAATTGACCGATCCGTGATAGACCTCGACGACATCCAGCACATTGTTGCGGGTGCTGAGCAGGATCACACGCAGGTACTCCTGTTCCAGCAGGCTCATCTCGTTCTGGACGAGCGCCGCGGCATCGGCCGGGGAATTGATCGTTACGCGTACGCCTGCCGGTTCATTGAGTTTCAGACCCAAAGAGAGCGCGGCCTTAATGCGCACGGCGGTCTGTTGACCGACGCCGTTGAGAGCGGCGAGTTCGCCCACGTGAGCACGGTAGAGCCTTTGCAGGTCACCGCTGCAGAACGCAAGCAGGCTCTCTGCAGTCTCGATCTGTTTGTTCCCACCGATGACAGCCGCGAGCAGTTCAGCCAGGCTGCAGGCCGCGGGGTTGGCGCTGACCCGATAAGCCGGCTGCTCGCGCAACGGCAGCGTCTTGAGCTTGGTGGGTTTGTATTGTTGTGGGAGGGCGAGAGGGGGTTGCATCGTCCATCCTTTCTGTAAAAAAAGAAGGGGACGGACGACGCCCCATTCGGGAACGGTGGTCCGTCCCCTCGATTGGGGGCTGTATGGTTATTCGCGCGGGAGGTCGTCTTTGGTGATGACCTCGTCGCGCCGGAGGCCGGGATAAAGCACTTTCCCATCCGGCCCGATTACAGGTGGAAAGACCCACGGGTTCTTCGCGAACAGTTCTTGAAGGACCTTTCCATGAGCCTGCCAGTAATGACTGACGCCGCCTTTCGTGCATGCCCAGCCGGCTCCACGACGTTTACTGTTCAGTCTTGAGTCGTAGTACGCCTCGGCGCCGCAAACCGGACAAACCGCCGGTGCGACCGGGAAATATCCGGGTGGCGGATCGGGAGCGCGCTTGCCTCCCTCCTTCAAATAATCCGCCACGGCCAGAACGGCCGGACAGGCTGTACCAAGCGGACATGTGCAGCGGCGGTCCTTGCCAACCCGATGTTGTCCCGAGTCCACGCTATCATCAAAGTCAACGGCGTAGAAATAACCGCTGACCGTGACCCGCGCGTCTTGTCTCAGGATCTGCAAGCTGGCTTCTTTGAGACTTTTCTGTGAATCGAGTACATTGCCTTTGTGCATAGGCTTCCTCCATATGGTGAAAATGCTGCCGACGAATTTCCCCGCCGCGCGGGGCAAACGTTCGCTCAACATCCAGCAGCAAAGTGGATGTGATGCACAAAGGGGTTGGGGGGCACGACGAGCCGTTGGAGGAGACTCCAGCGGCCTGGCGTGCCGTGGCGCTATAAGCGCCACAGCACATTCGTAATGTGAGGAGAAGGGGAGGGGTAATCAGTGAAGGGCATGGACTGATCGAGATTCAATTTGACAGCCTTGTCATCTTCATTCTTGAATGGATGGGAGGTGTCTTCCAGCGTCATGACCACCACTGCCGGGAGGGGGATCAGAATGGGATTTGATCTTCGGTATCGGCGCTGACTTCACCGTCTCCACTTCCGTTCCTCGTGCTCAGGAAGCGGACGGTCTCGGCGCTGATCTCCC
>VGNF01000226.1 GCA_016866195.1 Chloroflexota bacterium
GGAAACAGGCCAGTATATCGTAACTTCAGTATAAATATTAATGCAGCACTCAGTAGCAGGGCCGAAGCCCTCGAAAAACGGACAGCCCAAGGTAGCCTAAATCAGGTTTACCTTGGGCTGGATTTGTAGAGGCGTCGACGGGATTTGAACCCGTGAATCAGGGTTTTGCAGACCCTTGCCTTACCACTTGGCCACGACGCCGTGGACAAAAAAGGATTGCGGAGATCACCTTTGGAATCTGCAATCCTGATTTGAGAGCGGGCGATGGGATTCGAACCCACGGCCTTCTCCTTGGCAAGGAGACGTTCTACCACTGAACTACACCCGCAGATCTAGACCTTATTTGTGGCCGAGAGTGCCGAGACCCAGAATCGAACTGGGGACACCGCGATTTTCAGTCGCGTGCTCTACCAACTGAGCTATCTCGGCCGATGAATTTTTATAGAGCGACCGTGATTTTACACGTACTCCTCCCGAATGTCAAGAAAGGGTCTTCGAGCGCGAGAATTGTATGCGTGGTTTCTTGACTTTTATTTATCATTCGGCTATAATGGGGGGTTGCTGTCCATCAAGGGCAGTATAATTTGTTGTATTTACCAGCCATTGCACAGGTCAGGAGAAAAGAATGGCGTCTTCGTTACCCCGCAAGAGTTACGCTCGCATACCGGTCAAACTCGAACTTCCCGACTTAATCGAAGTGCAACTGGATTCCTTTCAACGATTAAAGAAGGATGGATTAGCGGATCTTTTTCATGAAGTCTCCCCAATCGAATCCTACAATCGTGGGATGAAATTATTTTTCCCGAGCCGAAGCCCGGAAGCTCATCAGTGGGGATTGAAATACTGGTTTGGCGATCCGAAACATACGATAGAAGAATGCGTTGAGAGAGACCTGACGTACGCCAGCCCGCTGTACGTCTCAGTATTGTTGGCGGGGCCGGATGTGCCTGAACCCATCAAGCAGGACATCTTCCTCGGCGATTTTCCCGAGATGACCGAAAAAGGGACTTTTATCGTCAACGGTACCGAGCGGGTTGTGGTTTCCCAATTGATTCGATCCCCGGGGGTGTATTTTGAAGCTCCTCCCGATCGCGCGACGGGTCGCCCGCTGGCCATGGCTAAACTTATCCCGGACCGGGGCGCATGGATGGAGTTTGAAACGCGCAAATCCGATTACATTATATTGAAATTCAATCGCAAACGCACTGTTCCGATCACGGTATTTCTGCGGGCTCTGGCGGCAGTCAACGATGGCATCAAGGAGTCGCCGATCAAGACCGGCAGCGATGAAGAGCTGCTCTCCCTTTTTAAAGAGGTTGACAATAATCCGGATCGCCTGTTTATTGCCTCGACCCTGAAGCAGGAGCCGGATTGGGATACAACCAGCCAGACCATAGCCGAAGTGGCCTTGATCGAGTTCTTTAAGAAGATGCGTCCCGGGGATCCGGCCACCCTCGAAAACGCCCGGCAGTTTCTCGAGGAACAGCTCTTCGATCAACGGCATTATGACCTGGAGCGTGTGGGACGCTATAAACTGAATCAGAAACTCGATCTGAATATTCCGATCCCGCATCGGACTGTGACCAAGAACGATGTCGTGCGGCTGATTCGCCGTATGATTCAGATCAACAATGGCACCGAGCCGCCGGACGACATTGACCACCTCGGTAATCGGCGAGTCAAAACCGTGGGAGAATTGATCCAGAACAAATTGCGAATTGGATTGCGCCGTATGGAACGGGTGATCAAGGAACGCATGTCCATTCGAGACCAGGAGCAGCTTTCGCCGGTGACACTGGTCAATATTCGTCCCGTCGTTGCTGCCCTCAGGGAGTTTTTTGGATCCTCACAACTCTCCCAGTTCATGGATCAAACCAATCCGCTGGCGGAACTTCGCCACAAACGAACACTCTCAGCGCTCGGACCGGGAGGGTTGCGGAGAGAACGCGCCGGATTCGATGTACGGGATGTGCACCATTCACATTATGGACGCATTTGCCCCATTGAAACTCCCGAAGGACCGAACATCGGTCTGATCGGACGTCTGGCATCCTTTTCGAGGGTTAACGAATACGGTTTCATCGAAACACCCTACCGCCGAGTCCACCGGTCTTTGCCGGGTGATGATGAGCAGTTGATCGATCGAACTTTGCGCGAAGACGTGCATGATCCGAAATCAGAAGAACTCCTGTTCAAGGCCGGCACCGAGATCGATGCGAAAATTGCCAAGAAGCTGGCCAAACTTAATACAGAGATTCCTATCGTTCCATTCGTCTCCGATACCATCGACTATCTCTCTGCAGATGCTGAAGACAAGTACACCATCGCCCAGGCCAATGCCCTTTTGACGGTCAAGAAGGAATTTACCCGGGAACGGATCTCCTGCCGGTATCACTCGGGATTTATCTTTTCCAATCCTGAGAACATCGATTACATGGATGTCGCACCCCATCAGGTGGTCGGAATTAGTGCGGCACTGATCCCCTTCCTCGAACACGACGATGCAAACCGGGCCCTGATGGGTTCGAATATGCAAGCTCAGGCTGTTCCGTTGGTTCGGCCGGAAATCCCCCTGGTATCCACCGGCATGGAAGGCCATGCCGCATTGGATTCAGGGCAGGTCGTGGTGGCGGAGGCGGATGGTGAGGTCATTTCGGTAACCGGTTCCTCCATCACAGTCAAGGAAAAGCGGGACGGAAGCAGGCTTTATCCACTGCGAAAATATCAACGATCCAATCAAAGCACCTGTATCGATCAGAGACCGTCTGTCGTAAAGGGCCAGGTGATCAAGAAGGGCGACATTATCGCTGATTCCTCGTCCACCGAAAGCGGGCGCCTGGCACTGGGGCAGAATGTGGTTGTTGCGTTCCTATCCTGGGAAGGCGGAAATTTCGAAGATGCAATCCTGCTCTCCGAGCGTCTGGTACAGGACGACCGCTTCACTTCAGTTCACATCGAAAAATATGAGGTCGAAGCGCGGGACACGAAACTCGGTCCGGAGGAGATCACCCGCGACATACCCAATGTCGGTGAGGAAGCCATCAAGGATCTGGATGAAAACGGCATCATCCGCATCGGAGCGGAGGTGGGACCGAACGATATCCTCGTCGGGAAGATCACCCCGAAAGGCGAAAAGGAGCTCACACCGGAAGAACGACTTTTGCGGGCGATCTTCGGGGAAAAGTCCCGCGACGTGAAGGATACCTCCTTGCGCATGCCGCATGGAGAGCGCGGCAAGGTCGTGGACGTAAAGGTCTTCACACGCGAGGAAAATTCCGATCTTTCCGCCGGTGTCGATATGATGGTGCGAGTCTCCGTGGCTCAACGGAGGAAGATTACCGCCGGCGATAAGATGGCCGGACGACATGGCAACAAGGGAGTGGTATCCAAGGTTGTGCCCGTGGAAGATATGCCTTTCTTGGAGGATGGTACGCCGGTGGATTTGATCCTGAATCCTCTGGGTGTACCTGGCCGTATGAATATCGGCCAGGTATTGGAGGTGCATCTTGGATGGGCGGCAAAACGCTTGGGCTTCCGTGCGATTACTCCCGTATTCGACGGTGCCAGTGAGGAACAGATCGAGGCGGAATTAGCGCGGGCATGGATCGTCGATCAGGCGTGGAAGGAATCGGCCGAGCGCGCCTGGATATGGCTGAAAGACCAGGAATTTGATCCGAATTCCATCCTGGATGACGAAGAAGTCCGCCGAATGTATTTGGAAGAGTGGCTTGGAAAGAAAAAATATGACGTGTACAGCCTGGTGGATGTGGATTATGCACGCCGGGCGGCTGCGCTGGAATGGCTTCGGGAAAAGGGTTATGACAAACCGGAAGAAATCCTGCTTACCGATCGAGAGGTAGCCAACCACGATCCCGACCTGGATGAAAAAACCCGCATCGCATGTCTTCGTCTCTGGCTGGAGGTGAATGGGGTATCCCGGCGTGTCGCGGAAGATAAGGTCTACGAGACCTCTCAGGAACTTGCCAGGGAACGCGGGATTCCCCTTCCAATTCTCGGAAAACAGGTGCTGCGGGATGGAAAGACCGGTTTGCCGTACGACCAGCCGGTGACGGTGGGTGTCATGACAATCCTGAAACTGCACCACCTGGTTGAAGATAAAGTGCACGCCCGCTCGACCGGACCCTACAGTTTGGTCACCCAGCAACCCTTGGGTGGAAAGGCCCAATTTGGAGGTCAGCGGTTTGGCGAAATGGAGGTTTGGGCGCTTGAGGCGTATGGCGCGGCATACACCTTGCAGGAAATGCTCACGGTCAAATCGGACGATGTGCAAGGTCGCGTCAACACATACGAAGCCATTGTCAAGGGTGAACCGATCGAGGAGCCCAGCATACCCGCCTCCTTCCGAGTTCTGGTGAAGGAATTACAGTCCCTTGGTCTGGCTGTGGAGGCGATCAATGAAGGTGGCGACCTCGTACGATTCGGTAAGGATGAGGAGAAATCGCATCCTCCGAGGCACGATACGGGTTTATTGAGTCTTGGAGAGACGCGCTTCGGAAAAAAGTGAGAACTCCCCATTGACGCGATGGCAATCGCATGCTAGAATGACTAGCCGTTGCCCTGAAAGTTAGAATGGCGTTTCCCCCCATTCGATTCTATTGGCAGCTACAAATGAGGCCATCAGTTGAGAGTTGTGATGGCCTCATTTCTTGCGGAAAAACAAGGAAGTTTGTGAAGAAAGTTGTAAATCGGAGGCGAATGTGCCGACAGTAAATCAGATGGTGCGTAAAGGCCGGAAGAACAAGAAAACGAAGAGCAAAGCTCCCGCTCTTCAATTTACATTGAACAGCTACAAACAACGCAGATTCCGCCAGGATAAGGGTGCTCCCCAGAAACGCGGAGTCTGCACCGTGGTCCGGACGATGACACCCAAGAAGCCCAATTCGGCGTTGCGCAAGATTGCCCGCGTCCGACTGACGAATGGCATCGAGGTCACTGCCTATATCCCCGGCGAAGGGCATCAACTGCAGGAGCATTCCGTGGTATTGGTGCGCGGCGGTCGCGTGAAGGATCTGCCCGGAGTGCGGTATCACATCGTACGCGGTTCGCTGGATACGACCGGCGTGGCCAATCGCAAACAGGCTCGTTCCAAATACGGCGCCAAGCGTCCCAAGTAACAAGATGGAGTAGTGGATCATGCGACGATCGAAACCTGAACGAAGGGAGCTTCTCCCTGACACCCGCTTCAATAGCATCAACTTGCAGACCATGGTTCAACATGTGTTGAAAAGGGGAAAGAAGAGTTCCGCCCTTCGCTTAATCTATGATGCCATGGATCTGATCAAGGAGCGGACCGAGAAGAATCCGATGGAAGTGTTTGATGCTGCCTTGAAGAATGTCGGGCCGGCGATGGAAGTCCGTCCTCGACGGGTCGGCGGTGCAACCTATCAGGTGCCGATGGAGGTCTCTACCGATCGCCGCACAACGCTGGCCATCCGCTGGATATTGACCGCCGCGCGCGAACGGTCGGGCAAATCCTTTTCCGATAAACTTGCCTCGGAATTGGTCGATGCCTCCAATGAAACGGGCTCGGCAATTCGCAAGCGAGATGAAACCCACAAGATGGCGGAGGCTAACCGCGCCTTCTCCCATTATCGAATTTAATCCTATTAATTTGGAAGCAGGAAATAGTAAGAATGGCTCGTGAACATCCGCTCGATAAATACCGAAATATTGGCATCATTGCCCATATCGACGCCGGTAAAACCACCACCACCGAGCGGATCATGTTCTATACCGGTCGGACTCACCGCATCGGGTCTGTTGACGATGGCACGACCGTGACGGACTGGATGGTTCAAGAAAGGGAACGCGGGATTACCATAGTCTCGGCGGCTGTCTCTGCAGAATGGAAAGGGTACCAGGTCAATATCATTGACACACCCGGCCACATCGATTTCACGGCCGAGGTCCAACGATCCCTGCGCGTGCTGGATGGCGGGGTTGTGGTGTTCGATGCCGTTCAGGGTGTGGAACCCCAGTCGGAAACAGTCTGGCGCCAGGCGGATCGATACAGCGTGCCGCGATTTTGCTTCGTCAATAAAATGGATCGTGTGGGCGCGTCCTATGAGCGCACGATTGAGTCGATTAT
>VGNF01000227.1 GCA_016866195.1 Chloroflexota bacterium
TGACCGGTGACGGAGTGAACGACGCTCCCGCGCTGCGGAAAGCCGACATCGGCGTGGCGATGGGGATGGCCGGCACGGATGTCTCGAAGGAAGCCTCCGACTTGGTGCTGCTGGACGACAATTTTGCCACCATCGTGGCAGCCGTAAAGGAAGGCCGCACGATCTACGATAACATTCGCAAATTCGTGCGCTTCAGTGTGGCGGGAAACATCGGCAAAGTACTGGTGATGCTGCTGGCGCCTTTCCTTGGCAAGCCGCTGCCCTTATTGCCCCTCCAGTTGTTGTGGCTGAACCTGCTCACCGACGGACTGCTCGGCCTCGGCATGGGTGTGGAAAACGCGGAAGCGGATACGATGAAGCGCAAACCGTTCTCGCCGCGCGAGGGGGTGTTCTCCCGCGGCGCGGCGGCCCAGACGATCTGGGCGGGTATCTTGATCGGTGCGCTGGCGCTTGGGTTGGGTTCCTGGTATTTCTTTACTGGGCGCCCGGAGTGGCAGACGATGATTTTCACCTCGCTGGCCTTGATGCAGGTCTTCCAGGCACTGGCTTCGCGCTCTTCGAAAGACTCGCTGTTCAGGCTGGGTGTGATGAGCAATCCGCTGTTGGCGGGGATGGCTTTGTTGGTGATTCTTCTGCAATTGATGGTGATGTACCTCCCGGCGCTGAGCTCGTTCTTCGAGGTGGTGCCGCTCAGCGGCTGCGACCTGGCGATTGCCGCCGCGGCGGGTGTGATCGTGTTCGTGGCGATGGAAGTGGGGAAACGGGGACGGAAGACAAGGGACTGAGGACCGAAGAGAGGAAATAGGGAAAAGGAAGAATTCAATACCTGCCGATGTGAGGCGGGTATTTTCCATGTCATTCCGAGCGACCGAAGGAAGCGAGGAATCCCAGGCAAGGTCTTCGCTGGGCATCCCGAAGGGAATCGACCCGCGTCAGCGCGAGACCGGCAAACCTCAACCCTCGGCGGGGTCTGCCCAATCGTAGACATCACTCCGTTCTGTCCGCTCGGGGTGCTTCGCGATGACCCACACCTCTTTTTTGATAGACTCTGATAGAAATTTGCGGGGATTTTGTCGGGAACATCGGTGATCATGGGGGCATGAACACATCACGCGCTCTCACCCTCTCCAGGATCTGGTTGATCCTCTTCTCGACTGCGCTGATCCTCAGCGGGACGACCGCAATCTTCGCCCGCGAGGGGCTTCGGCTGTTTAGCCCGCTCTTCAGTGAAGGATCCATTTTGCAATCCTTCTGGCCCTCCATGGCGGAATGGCTGACCCTGGTCCGGCATGCCGTCGAAGAGACCTACGATAAGTATCCGTTTCTTGCCTATGGATACGATTGGCTTGCCTTCGGTCACTACATCATCGCCATTCCCTTCATCATGGCTATACGGGATACGCGCCAGATCCCGTGGGTCATAAATTACGGTATCTTCGCCTGTCTCGCCGTACTTCCGTTTGCCATCGTATTCGGCGCGATCCGAGACATACCGCTCTTCTGGAGGGGAGTAGACACCCTGTTCGGGATCGGCGGCCTGGTTGTGCTCTTCATCCTCCGCCGACAATTCACGGCGCTGAGCTCCTCCCAAGCCTGACCGCTTAAGGTCCATCCTGCCACTGTAGTTGTCTAAGCCGCGGAAGCATCCGTTTGACTGTCTGCAGTGCTGCCTCGAGGGGACCCGGCAGCAGGTCAACGAATACAAGGATATGTGGAAATGCGAATCCTGATCATCAACCCGCCTCATTCGGCGATCGGGAGTCGGATGGCCGGCGAACACCTGCCTCCATTGGGACTCCTGTCCATTGGAGGGCCATTGATCGACATAGGGCACGAAGTAAGATTGCTTGATGCCGATTTCGGGCCGCTGGGATTGAGAGACATCCTCGCTGAAATTCTGAAGTATGCTCCTTCCCTTGTGTTAGTCGGGCATTCCGGTTCGACCTCCGCGCAGCCTGTCATCTCCAGGATCACAAGACTGATCCGGCAGGAAAATCGGTCGATCAAGATCATCATCGGGGGAGTATTTCCGACATATCACTGGCGGGAGATCCTGGAAAACGAACCCCAGATCGACTTTATCGTATGCGGCGAGGGCGAGGAAATTATCGTCAATCTCGTTGAAGCTATCGAAAAGAACTCCCCTCTGGAAAATGTTAAAGGGATCGCCATTCGGTCGAATGGAGCGGCTTTCAAAACACCCCCGGCCCCGATCATCAAAGACCTGAACGCTCATCGGGTGGGTTGGGAGCTGATGGGTAATTACCGTTACACGTATTGGGGGAAAAGAAAGGCGGTCGTCATCCAGTTTTCGAGAGGCTGCCCCTATTCATGCAGTTACTGCGGGCAAAGGTTGTTCTGGAAAAAATGGCGGCATCGGGATCCCCGGATGCTTGCCGACGAGATCGAAATGCTTCATAAAAAATACGGGGTGGAGGTGGTCAATTTTGCGGATGAAAACCCGGCGGCCGACCAGAAGGCATGGATCTTATTTCTGGATGCCCTGACCGCGAAAAATTTGAAGTTGATCCTGGTCGGCTCGATCCGGGCGGACAGCATCGTGCGGGACGCAAAATACCTTCATCTATACAAAAAGGCGGGCTTCGAAAGATTTTTACTGGGAATCGAATCCTATGACCAGGCTGTTCTGCAGAAGATAAACAAGAAGACCTCTATTGCCGTAGACCGGGAAGCCATCCGGCTGTTAAGAATGCATGATATTTTGTCGATGGCGACCTATGTTATCGGTTTTGGCGAGGAGAGGACGCGGGATTTTTATCACAGTCTCAAACAGCTCCTTGATTACGATCCCGACCAGATCCAGCTTCTGTATGTAACACCGCATAAATGGACACCCTTTTTCGCGGAGAGAAGAAACAAACAGATCATTCAACTGGACCAGGGAAAATGGGACTACAAGCATCAGGTGCTTGCGATGGAACATCTTAAGCCTTGGAAGGTGATTTTGTTTGTCAAGTTGATCGAGATGATCATGCAGATGCGGCCCAAGTCGTTAAAACGATTGTTCTTTCACAGGGACGCTCGACTTCGGGATGCCATGAGGTGGTATACAGGCATCGGTCGAAGAGTCTGGTTCCATGAGTTTTATCAGTTCTTTTTCGTCGACAGGTTTCAAACTCGAAACATCACATTGAATGAATTCTGGAGATAGCCCGTAAGAAGTATCCCATAGGGGGAATTGTGTAATATGCAAAGGACCTTGATGTCGGTGGGAAGCCAAGTCCACGCCTGTCGTGCCCGTTGGTTATGTAAAATAATGGATCCTTGGAATATAATCAGCAAATGCAGCATGTACCCGCCGACAAGCCTGACAGTCTTGTAAAGGGTGTGCTGGTTGGCATTTTCTTCTGCCTGTTCATTTGGAATTTCCTTCATTGGCTGCCAAGGGATATGTTTGGCGACGGCCTCTCCATCTGGGTCTACACGGATTGGCTGATCGACTATTCGGCCGGATTCATCCGGCGGGGTCTGTCCGGTGAATTGCTCGACATGCTCAGGCCCCTGGCCGAACCGAGGATCGTCATTGCCCTGCTGACATGGTCGATTTTCTGTGTGGCGGTTCTCGGATACATAAGGTCGATCGCCAGGTCCTTTCGACAATTAAGTCCCTTCGCGCTGACAGCCTTGCTGTTCCTGCCTTCCCTGCTTCCCTTTTACCTGTATGATCACGAAGCGTTTGGAAGAAAGGAAGTCCTCGGATTTCTGATCCTGCTGTGGCATCTGCGTATCCTCGAGGTCGGGATTAATGCAGAATCGATTGAATTACCCTCCGCAGGTCAATACCTCCGTCGAATCCTGCCCGTGGTTCTTCTTCTCCTGCCCGTTCATGTTTTGATGCATGAAACGGCTTTTCTGCTTTTTGTTCCCGCTCACGCCTTGATCACCAACTCGGTCCTGATACTGGACGCCTCCATTGGGCGCCGCAGAAGGTTGAGTTACCTGATGTTGTTGTATTTTCCGGTTCTGTCCGTGTTTTCTGCGCTTTACTTCTTCGGGCGGTTGGACATGGAAGCAGCCCTCTCGATTTGTACAAAATGGGAAGTGCTCGGGGCGTTGGAGCCTGGAGCCTGCAGCCTTTCCGGCCGCGATACCATGTGGGACTTGCCCGGCTCGCTCACCACCCTGCCATGGACCATTCCCCAGGCCGCCTCGTTGACGCTTACCTTGCCGGCAGGCACCGTACTGGCATGGATTGCCGTTTGCGCAGTGATGGGGTATTCCACAGCGTATTGCGGAGGCCTGGTCGCCCGGTTATTGGCTGGCCGCGACTTGAGCAGGGGTGCCGACGCATTCTTCGCGGGCCGGCATTCGATGCGCATGCAAACCAGGTATCTCCTGTTTCCCTTGCTCCTTGCCCTTCCGCTCTACATCCTGGGGTGGGATATCGGCCGCTGGTTCGCGGTTGCCTGCATTAACTTTATGATGATCGCGTTGTCGAGGGAGATTAATCATGCAGAATGCGCGCTGGGCAGATCAAATGAAGAAACCGGACGCGCCAGCCGGGTTCCATACTTTAAACCAAGGGTTTCATGGCTTGGCTGGCTGTTTCTGTTGATCGTGACCTTCTTTATCCGGCTGCCTCACTGCTGCTACAATGAGTTTAATATCTTTTCCCAACCCCTCAGGTCACTGTTGGGCATAATTGCAAGGCTGCCCCCGATCCAGTCATGCCTGTTCGCTGGATCGTGCAATATCCGCCTTGTGTAGGGATGTTTTGAAAGATGAAACCTGAGAATTACCTCCTGTTCTCCTTCCTTCTGCTCCTGGCTGCGTACGTCATATTCCGGCGGTTGATCCGCAGGGTTTACCTGGAGAAAGGCCGTTTGACTTGGCTTTCCACCTCCCTTCAATTGGTCATCTTCGGCGGCGTGATCGCTTTCCCCTATCTCTTCTACCCTCCGGAGTGGCCGTGGTTCTGGAGGGTGGAGGGCTACGCAGAACCCGGTTTGCGCATTTCCGGAATGATCGTCATTGTATTGGGATTTGTGGTTGCGATCGGAACGATGATCTGGTTTGGGCTCAAGCGTGCCCTCGGTTTCGAGGCGAAAGGCCTGGTCCGTAAGGGACTGTACCGGTTCACACGCAATCCCCAGATATTGGGCGGGTACCTGCTTGTCGGTGGGACAGTCTTGCAGCAGCCTTCCTGGTATGGGGTGGGCTGGATACTCCTGTATGGATGGGTCGGCCATTGGATGATTCGTACCGAAGAGGAGCACCTCCGCTCCAGGTTCGGGGAGGAGTATGAGCGATACTGTGCGGATACTCCGCGCTATCTTTTCACATTGAAAAAAACCCGAAGGCAAACTTTCTGACTCACCTGGAGCCCTCGGAACAGTACAATTGGAATGAGCGTCTCTTCATGGACCTGCAAGACGGCCTTTCCGGCATTCTCCACCCCGCGCGCGTGCTGACCGCGCCCATCCATTGTTACGCGTACGCGAACGATGCCTCCTATTTTCGTTTGATCCCAAGGGCTGTTGTTCAACCAAATTCCATTGGTGAGATCCAATCCCTTTATCAATTTACACAACAACACAAGATCCCGATGACCTTCCGCGCCGCGGGGACAAGCCTCTCCGGCCAGGCAGTCACGGACGGCATTTTGGTGGATATTTCCAAGCACTGGGGGAAATGCAGCGTCGAGAACGAGGGGCGTTTCATCCGTTCACAGCCGGGGGTCGTCGGTGGATTTTTGAACCTGGTGCTCAAGCCGCATCACCGCCGTATCGGACCCGACCCGGCCTCGATCGACGCCTGCATGCTGGGCGGAATTCTCGCCAACAACTCGAGCGGAATGTGCTGCGGCGTTACAGAGAACGCTTATCGCACGCTGCTCTCCATGACCTTTGTCCTGCCGAATGGTTTTATCCTGAACACAGCCGGCACTATGGCTGCCCGGATCTTCGAAAACGAGCAGCCTCACATCGCGCAGGGTTTGATCGATCTCAAGCGGCGGATCCTCGAAGCCCCCAGTTCGCGCCCCGAGGATAAAACCCTGGCGGAACGCATCCGACGCCGCTACCGGATGAAGAACAACAACGGCTACCTGCTCAACGCCTTCCTGGATTTCG
>VGNF01000228.1 GCA_016866195.1 Chloroflexota bacterium
AAAAGGCCTATTCGCGTGCTGCCTTCCGCAAGGACAAGCGCGTCAACATCCGCATTTCCGAGAAAGACCTGCTCGACCTGCAAAAGCGCGCCCTGCGCGAGGGCATTCCATACCAGACGTTGATCTCAAGTGTACTTCACAAATACATCTCCGGCACGCTGACTGAAGCATGAACTGTTCCTTCGTATTTCCAAGAAGCACAGGGCCAGACTCTGTGCTTTTTATTTCTCGCGGACGTTCCGGCCGTATCCCGGCTCGACCAGCGCCCTGCCATCCTTGAACGCTTCGCGCCCGCGCAGCGTCACGCGCCGCACCCGACCTCTGACTTGCCAGCCTTCGAACGGCGTCCAGCCGCAGCGGGCGAATATCATGGCGCATCTCCGGTCAATTTCAATAAATTCTCGCGTGTCAGGATCTCAGAATTGACACCCGGCTCCAGGAACGGGCGCACATCGTTCTGAACGTTTTCCCAGGCGATGGCCTGCAAGCGCTCGCGCAAGACGCCGCGCCAGGTGGATTCGGTCAGGGTGCCGCCCGCCCAACCCGTCTGCGCCAAGGCGTTGTTGAGCAGGGACAGGTTCGGCGGGGGCCAGGCCGGGTCGCTGAGGTACCAGAGCAGGTCGTACAGGTCGCGTCCCTTCGTGAAGGCGCGCTGCAAAACCGCGTGGAGTTTGCCCGCCAGCAGCGAGGCGCGGTCGTGGTGCTGGACCTGCAAAATGACGTGGCGGCGGACGACGGTCGTCTCCAGCCGCGCGCCGGAGGGCGGACGGGTATCCACTTCGAGTTTGACCGCCAGCGCCTCGTCCGTGTGCGGCGAAAGCCCCAGTTCATAGGGCAGGCCGGGGAAACGAACAAAGGCGCTGTGGACGGTTCTTTGGTCGCTTACTTTCAGTTCCACTGCGTAGGCCTCGGCGCGCAGGTCGCGCTGGATGGCCTGCAAATACGCCCGGAAATCGTAGCGGCCGGCATCCTTTTCGAGGGCGAAATCGAGATCTTCGGAATAGCGCGCCGTGGCGAACAAAAAGCGCAGGGCCGTGCCGCCATGGAACGCGAGCGGGATCATCGCGCCGGCGCGCTGGAGCGAGCCGAGGATGCGCGCCTGTAAATATTCGCGCGCCGCATTGCGCGCCTGCGCAGGCGTGGAAGCGGAGCGGGTCAACTCGGCAAGACGGCTTTTCATAGCGTTTTGTACTCCTGCGCTTCCTCCTGCGCCAGTTCGGCCACCCGGCGGGCTGCCCGTTTCCACTTCGGGAAGCCGCTTTGTTCGGCCAGCCGCAGTAACTCCTGCACATCCAGGCGCTCCAGGTTTTGCAGGCGCAGCGCGCGCAGGGCCTCGGTCGAATCTGCGCCGGGGTGGAGATGGACCAGGTCGAGCAGCGCCTTTTCGGGACTGGCGAGGAAGGCTTCCTGCCCGCCGCCGAGTCCGGCCAGCCGGTGCCCGTAGAAGAGCGCGGGCTTGATGTGGCGGAACTCGAAACGGCCGAACGGCGTTTCCCAGCGCCCGGGACGTCCCGTCGTCACGCTGACGGTGACGGGGGCAGCCTCGGGGATCAGGCCGTAATGCGCCAGCGCCGACTGCGCGCTCACGTAAGAGCCGCGCGCCATGCGGTTGGCGAGCAGGAACGGGTGCGGTTTCGCCTTCCGGTAGGGCGGGGCAAGCGTATACACACCGCGCCGCAGCTGCGCCACTTTCCCGGCCCGCATCCAGCGGGAGAGTTGGCGGCGTACATCGCGCACATCCACCTCGCCCGCCAGCAGCAGGGCAGTTTCGAAAACAGGCTCCTCGCCCACGATTTCGAGCAGACGGCTGAATTCCATGCTGTTAAGATACCATTAATGGTAACTTATTGCAATAGTTATTTACTCGCGGACATTTCGCCCATATCCCGGCTTGACCAGCGCCCTGGGGTCCTTGAACGCTTCGCGCCCGCGCAGCGTCACGCGCCGCACCCGACCTCGAACCTGCCAGCCCTCGAACGGCGTCCAGCCGCAGCGGGAGTGCAAGTCCGCGGCGTGGAGTTCGTAGCGGGCGTTCTCGTCCACTTCGACCCAGGTTTCGGGTTGTTTGGGGAGCGAGAAAATTTTGCGAGGGTTGATGACAGATTTTTCGATAATTTGGTCAATGGTTAATCGCCCATCGCTGACGGCAGTGAATAGAAGCGGAAGCATCGTCTCCACGCCGGGGAAGCCGGGAGGGGGATTCTCGCCGTCTTTTTCAGCCAGGGTGTGCGGCGCATGGTCAGTGGCAAAGCAGTCGATGACATCGAGGTTGGCCCACAACACATCCACATCTTCCTTTGTGGCGAGGCGCGGACGTACTGAGAGTCGCCCCTCACCCCCGTCCCCTCTCCCATTGGGAGAGGGGTGCAGGGGTGAGGGAGGAATATCATCTTTGGTCAAGAATAAGTGGTGCGGACACACCTCACAAGTCACCTTGATGCCTTTTTCTTTCGCCGCCTTGATGAGCAACACTTCCTCTTTCAACGAGATGTGCGCAATATGGACAGGTCTGTCGTAGATGGCCGCCATCAAAATGACCGCCGCCATGCTGCGGCTTTCGGAATGCGCCACGATGGGCAGATCGCGCGGCCAGGTCTGGAAGTGCTGCTGCCAGAGGGTCATGTCGTCCAGGCGCAGTTCGCCGAAGGTGCTGTCGAGGTACATTTTCAGCCCGGCAGCGCGCAGGGGCAGCGCCTTGTGCCTGCCCCATTCGGCATTCCCCGGCCCCGCGCCGAGGAACTGGGCGTAGTCGCAGCGCGCTTTCGCTTTGGCCGCGGCGAGCGCCAGGTTCAGGGTGGCGGCGTCGAAGATGGGCGGCCTGGTGTTGGGCATGGCCAGTAGCACGGTCACGCCGCCGGCCAGCGCGGCAGACGTGCCGCTGTCCCAGTCTTCCTTGTGGGTCTGGCCGGGTTCGCGCAGGTGGACGTGCGGGTCGATCAATCCGGGGAGTTTGAGCATGACAAACCTGATGTTCAGATGGTGGGAGTTGAAAACATTATAGTCCGTTCAGGCATGGGAAGGGACCAGGGAGAACGCGCTCCTGGTCCCGATTTCTTTGTTCCTTTGCTGCTGACTATTCGCTCTTCCGTTTGAAGATCACAAAGACCAGATTGATCAAGATGCCGACGATGGCGGCGAAAACGATGGCCGGGATGCCGTTCGGGAACAGATAGGGGATCTTGAAGGGGAACAGGCCGTTCGTCAGCGCCAGGTTGCCGCCGATCCCGCAGATGAGGATCGTGGCGCCAACCGCCAGGTTCTTGGGATCGAACATGTCCACTTTTTCGGAGAGCAGGAGGGCCACGCCCTGCATGCCGATCACACCGAACAGATAGATGCTCAGGCCGCCCACCACAGCTTGTGGCATGGTGTTGACCAGGGCGACCAGCTTGCCGGAAAAGCCCAGCGCCATCGCGATCACACCGGCGGTAATCAGCACGGAAGTCGAGTAGTTGCGTGTGATCGCCATCAGGCTGTTGTTCTCGCCGTAGTTGGTCCCGGCGCAGCCGCCCAGCGCGCCGACCACCAGGTCATCCGCGCCGTCTGCCACCAGGTTGAGGCCGATCAATTTCTTGATCTCATAGGGTTTGCGGCCCATCTCCTCGGCCAGGGTGTCGATATACAGGCTCATCTGGTAGACATGGGCGGTACTCTCCGGTACGGTGGCGATGAAGATCAATGCCACGCTGAGCGCCATGCCCCAGGCTTCCGGGCTGCTGAAGGCCGGGAAGGTAAATTTGGGGACAGCGATCCATGAGGCGGTAATCACATTGTCGAAGCTGACCAATCCGAATGGGATCGCGACCAGGTAGCCAAAGACGGCTCCCAACAGGATCGGCAGCATGCCGAGCAATCCCCTGCCGCGCAAGTAGACCGAGAGCAGGATCGTGGCGACCAGGGTGATGAAGGCCACCAGCCAGGTCTTTCCGGCGACCTCCGGCGCTGCCCAGTTGCCGGCCGGCCCAAGGGCGGCATTTGCCAGGGCGATGCCGATCACCATGGCCATCGACCCGGTCACGATCGGGGGCAGAACCTTATCCAGGGCGGCCTTGCCAATGCGCATGATCAGCAGGCCGATCAGGATCTCGAACACGGCGGTCAGCAGGATGCCGACCTGCACGATGCGTACGCCGTCGGGGCAGTAGGGCATCTCGGCATAGGGAGCCTGGAAACAATCCCTGGCATAGAGCGTCATGACTGTCTGAATGACGGCAATGTATGAGAAGGACGAGCCATAATACATCGGGATCTTGCGTTTGGAGACCAGCAGGGCGATGATCGTTCCCAGGCCGGATGCCAGCAGGGTCACGCCGACATCGAAACGGGTAAGGATCGCCACCGCCACGGTGGCCGGGAACATGGTCAGGAATTGTTGAAAACCCAGGCTGAGCATGGCTCCAAAGCGCGGGGTGTCATCAGGCAGGTAGCCGATGACCTTTGATCTTGGATTTACTTCTGTGGGCATACTTCCTCCTTTGGGAATTTGGTTGGTTTTATTATCTATTCCATCGCTAGATAAAAAAAGAGAGCCGATAACGGCTCTCTAAAAAACAAAAGAAACGGTCAACCTGGCATGCTCGAACAGGAAATCCCGGAAATGAGTGTATGTGACCATATTGGGCGGAATTATAGGCAGGATGTAAAATCTGTCAAGGGTGCGCATCGCCCTTCCTATGGATTTGTGTAAAAACAACTTCCGTTTCGTAGCTGAAAATTGCTCGTAAAAAGCGCAAAAAGTAGGGAAGTTATTATTACACGGCTACTATGGCTTTTTCAAGAATGGCAATTTGACGTGATGAGCAAGCGGAACGCTTCACTCAAGTGACCTTCGTAATAGCGGCGGGCTTTGGCAGCATTGTCAAAGCCAGCTCGCTTGATCAAGCCGATTACCAGGTTGTGAACAGTAGCCAGGATACGCCCGGCAGCGCCGATGGTCATGCGAGTAGCATCTTCGCGAAAAGTGACGTCGCGGCGATAGTGCAAGCTGGTTTCGATCCGCCAATGGCTGCGCCTGCAAGCCAGCACTTTAGCGGGAGGAGCCTTTTCTCTGGAAAGGCTGGTAATCCCGAATTCGATTTCGCGGCTTGTTTTGTAGATGTTTCCCTGGCGAACCCAGGAGAATTCCCGTTCGAGGCGGTAGACTTGTCCGATGCCGGGCCAATCCAGATAATCATTGAGCATCGTACTGGTTTGGATGTTGCGTTTTTCGAACCGTCCATGTCCATAGTTGATTTGGTGAGCACTCAAGAAATCGGTCGTGATCTTGCCAAAGCCGCGTTTAGGCGTATCCGGTGCGAAAAAGTGTTGAATATCTTCGTACAAACGTCCCTGGTTCTCCTTGACCGGCCAGAGATAATCTCCTCCACCGGTCACAATCTGGTGGGAGGCAGCCCTTTGGGTGTGCATGGCATCACCCGTCACGATTTTCCCGACCAAAGAGGTGCTCTCCAAGACCCGCGGCGCAACAACGATCTCGTTTTCCTTGCTGTCCACAGCTTGTTGCGCCAGCACCCGGCAACTTTCAACCGCATAAAGGCTCAATACATGGTCACTGCGCTCTTGCCCAGCTATTCGTGTGCCTCGCAAGGCCTTGCCATCCATCGCCAGCATTTCATCTTTATTCCCCTCTTGTTGGTGGTATTCCTCCGCCAGCCGATCAAACTCAGCCTCATCCAGAATGCAAGAGAACACCCGCCGTATCGTGCTGTGCGATGGCATCTTGCTCTGCTCCAATCCCAACAACCTCGCCACATCCCCCGCATGGTTCTTGGCCCAATCAGCGATCTCATCCGGCTTGTCCTTTCCTGCCAGCTTCGCCAAAAAGATCACCACCAGCAACATCACCAGACTGTATTGTTTCCCTCGCGCACCGCGGGGGTCTGCCACTTGATGAAATCGCCCATACAAACTGCCTGCATCATGTACGATCCCCGTCTCTCCTATCTCTTGCCAGGGTTGAAGCGTGCTATACTCCATCAAAGATCCTCCTCGGTTTAGGCTGCTTGGTACACAGCTATTTTACCGAGAAGGGTCTTTTTGCCTACTTGTCAAGCTTTCTTGAAAAGTTACTAAAA
>VGNF01000229.1 GCA_016866195.1 Chloroflexota bacterium
TCTCCGCCTTGTCGAAGAAGTAGCACCATGTCCAATCAGGCTCGGGACCGAACGCGAAAGCGGGCGGAACGGAGGGTTCGCCCTCCATCAATACGTTCGCCAGATTCGAGGAAGGCGCGGCCAGGATCACATTACCGGGGTCATACACGGAAATCATCGGCCGTCCGCCGTCGATCACATGCACGCAGGACACAGGAGTTGGCTGGCTGACGACGAGCACGTTCCCGTAATCATAATCCACAGCATGGCTGCGATATACAGCCTGGCGGGTCAGCTTGCCGGCCATCACATCCTTGAGATTCGAATCGCTCAAGGTTACGGCGGAAACCTTGTACTGCACGGGGATGGCAGGGGATGGATCCGGAAAATAGATCAGATTTGCCGCCTCCATCACGCCGTTCCCATCGTCCCCAATGTTACCGGATGGATAATGGATCACCAGAGTCGTGCCGGATCGAAGCGCGGGAACCCGCCAGCTGAACTGCCACCAGAATTTTTCGATCGCCCGCGCCTCGCTCAGCGTCGTTTCTGAGATCGAGTAATGTGCCAGCGCTGCGAACACAAGAAGCAGGTACATGAACACATGCTGCATCCCCCGGCCGGAAAGCATGGAAATGAAACCGGCGACAAACAACGCCGCTGCTAGCGAAGCCGGCAAGGCGTAATGGGAAAATCCATCCAGGTTTATATATCGGTTGGCCATGATCACAGGCAGGATGCCGAGCATCATACCCAGCAACCCGGCCAGGAAGGCCTCGCGGCCGGCAAGATTCGCCCCAGCCGTCTCTGCTTCGAGGTCGCTCGATCTTTGTAGGCTGCGGAAGGCCGCGAAGACCAGCAGCACGACGATCCCCGCCAGGAACAAAGCATAGGCGGATTCGCGCAAACGCATGCCGAAGAAAAAACGGGGGAATTGAGCCACCCACGCCAGCACGCCCAGATTCAGCAGGCTGTTGAAGAATTGCAGGAGCCAGCGGAAGCCCGTGGCGAGAGGATCCGCGAAAAAACCGCTTAACTGCAGACCGATATCTGTGGCGGTGCGCTCATTCTCGAAAAGGAAAATCCGCCAGATCAGGAAACCCGCGGGAATGGCCGCATTCCACGACCAGGCGCGCAGGGATTTCCATAGTCTCATACCCCATGATGAATACGGCAGATTCCGGCTGGTCAGAAGGAACACACAGATGAACCGGAAGAACTCCATGCCGATGGCATAATCCACCAGGGCGATGGACCACCATCCGGTTAGGACCGCACCAGCCGCAGACAAGATCCTGACGGCCCAATTCGCGGATGGAAGGGCTCGCAGGGTCAGCGTAATCGAAAGGACCTGCAGCGCCAGGCTGGCGATCATCGGCTGGTATTCGATCGCGCTCACCCACCAGTAGTAACCGGGGAAGGCCGCGAGGAGCAACGCCGCAAAGAAGGTTAATCGCCAGGATTTCGGCCACAGCAAGCGGAACAACCAAAGCCCGGCGATCGCGCTCAGCCCGCGCCATACGAATGCACTGATATGGTACGGAAGTGGTTGGGGGCCGAATAGTGAAAAATAGGCTTCGAAGAAAAAGCCGCGCGCCGGGCGGTCGATGCGGAACATCTCATGAAAGACATCCGGGCCGGCGATCATCCCGTCATAGACGTAATACCAATCGTCCTTGAAATACGTCAGGCCGCGGATGTTCGGAAGGTACATCGCAGCAGTGATCAATAGCAGGAACAGGATTTCGACAAAGCGCTTCTTCTGGGAGGTCATTGTACGTTGTCCGGTTTTTTGACCACAATCAACGGGTATTGTCCGTTCTCCGCAAAGAACCTCGGGAAATGGCTCTCCAGCCAGAACACCAACTTCAACAGAATCCGTCCGCCGAATGGGCGCACGAACCAGCGCAGAATGCGCGTGCTCAGGCTGCGCCAGGGCTTGAGCTCGACCTCCATCATCGAACCGATCTCGCGTTTGAACCATTCGGGAGTCATCTTCTGGACAAAAGTCCCGGCAGGATCCTCCTCACCCAGCCATTCCCTTTTCCTTTTCTCGGAGCGGCCGGACAGCCTGCGCATCAGGCCGATCAGCGGTTCGGCCAGGCGGATCAACAAGGGTTGATACCAGCCATTGACGATCGCGGCCGTCCGCCCCGGCGCAAGCACACGGTGGATTTCACCATACGCCCTTTGGTGCTCGGGTAGCGGCAGGTGATGAATGGCATGCATGGAAACCGCGCCGTCAAAGGAATCCTCCCGAAATGGCAGGTTCACCAGGTCTCCGACGATGAACAATCCATGATCGCCGATTCGCTCGCGCGCCGCCCTGAGCGCCAGAATGGAAATGTCCAGGCAAACACGCATGTGATATCCCTGCGAATATGTTTTGTACTCCTCATACTGAACCGGGCCGGAACCTGCATCAAGCAGAAATCTTCCCTTCGGCAGCAAGCCGCCCATGACACGCAAGCGTGTGCGGCGGATGTATTCCCGCACCACCGGCCGCAGGTCCTCAAAACGCGCGTTCTGGTAGCAACCGTCCTCCTCCTGCTGCCAGCCGATCTCATCATAGAATTCGCGCACTTTCTGTTTGGTATCCTGGTTCATTGATCCTTCCACGTAAATGGTTCACCAACCAGAAAGCCAAACGTTTCGCCGAATTGATCCAATCCCTCGCGGCTCAAGACCTTTTCCAACGGCCAGACGACCAAATCATCCCAAAAATTCATCAACCGCCACGGAAAGGGACGGGGATAATCGAAAAAGAATCGATAGGCATAATTCCATGCAAATTCCGTCTGCATTTCATCGAGTCGATGGCCGGGCAGGTCACCCAGCACCTGCTTCAAGGTTGTGTAGTATTCATCCCAGGAATTCGGATCGAGCGTGAAGCCGCGGCCGCGGTAATGAGTTTGCCCGCATGAGATCACAGGCCGGCTGTTCATGGCAGTCTCGAGACCGACCGTGGTGGTATAGGCCAGCCCGAGATCGGCAATCTCGATCAAATCGTATGTATTGATCTTGTCCGCCGCGCCGATCACGTGAATGTGATCGGGCAGTTCAGGCAGGGCTTCGCGCACCACCTGCCCCATCGACTTTGCCTTCGGGACCAGCGTTTCGCCCGGATGGACCCGGATCACCAACTGGACCTCCGGCCTCTTCGCAAAATAGCGGACGGTCTTCGTGATCCATTCCGTCATCGAACTGGCAAAGATATCCCTCCCGAGCGTCAGACTGTCGCCCAGTACATTTGCAGCCAGCATGACCACCGGCCGGTCATCCAAGCCGAGCATACTGCGGGTCTCCTGTGCACCCTGCGAGGAAACATACTGCCACAACCGTTTTGATTTTCCCCAAACGCGAGCACCACGGCGGGCATTTTCGAGGTCGGCCACTCGCTCGAACATCGCCTCCGTCATCGGCAGGCCGCAGCGCGCCTCTACGAGATAATCGGTGTCCTGCTGCATGATCGACGAATTCTGCGCCAGCCAGATCTGTTCGCGTTGGTCATTGAATTCATAGGTCACTGCCGGAATACCCAGGTGTCTCGCCACACGGAAGACGATTCCCATCTCCAGAATCAGACCGTTCGGAACCAGCAGGACATCCGGCCTGTTCAATTGCATCCACTCCAGTGCGGCTTGCGCGGCGAAGGTATTTCTCTGGATGCGCAGATCATGAACGGAACGATCCGCTGGATCATTCATGTCCACTTCCTCCCGCATCAGGGTATATTGCGCATCCCAAAGCGAGACCTCCCGGATGTCGGCCTGGATCCGTTCCGGGAGGGAAACGACCGGCCGAAGGTCAAGCATCGACACGTGTTCAACAAGTGGGGAGAGGTTCGAGAGGATATCTCGCGTATGCAGCACGCGCTGCCGCTGTGTGAAGTTATCTTTCCGCATGTGCCATTCCGAGTAGGGCAGGGTCATCAACGTGACTCTGTGCCCGAGCCCCGCGAGGGCCAGCCCGAGATAAGCGGATTGCTCGATCCAGTAATGGAGGGTTGCAAAGAAAAGGACCTTCTTGCCGGGTTTTGCTTCCCGTGCGATCGATTCAACCACAGCACGCGCCTCGGGCAGAGACTTGGCCAGCCGGTCCAGATTGAAGTGGTCCCTGCGCGGGCGGTTCTTCTGCCGAAGGATCCAGTCGATTTCGGCAGTCAGCGGCAGATCGCCAAGAAAATTACGAAGAGCGGATTTCGCGGCCATCAATCCATTTTTTCCACGGTCCAGGTTAAGCGAGGGCGCACAGGACCGACGCGCGGTTCAGGCCACTGCGTGCCCGGCGCGCCGGAGATATCCACGTTGAAAGCCAGCGCGTTTTCATCCATGAAATAGCGGCGCACACCGAATGAACTGGCATTCACACCAAGCCCGTAGCGGCCTTCGTTGAAGATGTCCGCGGGGATCACGGCGCGGCTGACGTACCTCCCTGCTCGGCGCGAGTCGAATTTCTCGAACAGGTCCGGCTCGTCCGTGTCGAACGAGGTGAGCACATATTCCCCGCGCATGGTGCTGAGATAAAAACCAACGCGCAGGCCGGTGAGCGGCGCGTCGAGCTGATATTCGAATTCGACCGTGACCGGCTCCGTGGAGCGGACAGTATCCACCACCTTCCCGGTCCGGTCGCGGACCTTCAAGCCAATCGGCCGAAATGGGGCGCTGGAGGCTGGAATTTCATCCGCTTCCCAGATCCGTTCGCCGGCCTGGGCCTGGCCGGAAGAGAGGTAAAAGTCCACTGCCTCCTGTGTGGGACCGCGCATCAACATATGACCCTTATTGAGGACGATGGCTTCCTGCGTCAGCCGCAAAATGGCGGACATATTGTGGCTGACGAACAGCACCGTGCGCCCCTGCTGCGCCACGTCGCCCATCTTGCCAAGGCACTTCTTCTGGAATTCGGCATCGCCCACCGCCAGCACCTCATCCACCACCAGGATCTCCGGCTCAAGATGAGCCGCGACCGCGAACGCCAGGCGCAGGTACATGCCCGATGAATAGCGCTTGACCGGTGTATCGATGAACTGGGTCACCTCGGAAAACCCGACGATCTCATCGAATTTTGAGTCGATCTCGGCACGCTTCATGCCGAGGATGGCGCCGTTCATGTAGATATTCTCACGGCCGGTGAGTTCGGGATGGAATCCCGTGCCGACCTCGAGCAGCGAACCGACGCGCCCGCGCACCGTCACCGTGCCCACCGTCGGTTCGGTAATGCGCGAAAGGACCTTGAGCAGCGTGCTCTTACCGGCGCCGTTACGTCCCACAATACCCAGCACCTGTCCCTCTTCGACGTCGAACGAAACATCCTTCAATGCCCAGACAAAGTTCTGGTTGGCGCGGCGTTCGGACCTCCCAACCAATGCCCTCGCCAGCCGTATGGGCGCGTAGAACGTATCCACCAGCACGTCGCGGAGCATGTTGTAACGAAATCTGGTCTCCGCCGCACCGATGCGGTATTGTTTGCCGAGGTTGTTCACCGAAATTGCGGTTGTCATTCACCAATTCCTCGCGCTGAGCGGAAACGGAGCTGGAGCGAAGTGGAAGTCGAAGCGCATGGTCTCTTGCTGTCCCGCCCTTCGACTACGGGGCTCCAAACACTCAGCCCCTCCGCTCAGGGCGAATTCATATCGTATCTGCAAACGTTCGCTCCATGCTGCGGAAGTAGAAGAGTCCGCTGACCAGGATCAACACGGAAATGCCGGCCGAGACCCAAAAGGCGAGATCCGGGCCGTTGCCCGAGCCCAGCAGGGCCCAGCGAAAGCCATTGACCACGCCAGCCATGGGATTCAGAGAATAGACGATCTGCCACTTAAAAGAGATGACCGAGGAGGAATAGGCCACCGGTGTTACGAACAGCCAGAATTGCGTCAGGAACGGCAATGCCTGGTTGACATCACGATACTTCACGTTGATCGCGGAAAGCCACAAGGCCACCCCCAGCGCGGTGATCACGGCCAGCAAAAGGAACAGCGGCAGGGTCCACAGCAGGTCATAGGCCGGTCTCGCCTTAAAGTAGAACATCAGGCCGATCAA
>VGNF01000230.1 GCA_016866195.1 Chloroflexota bacterium
TTTTTTATGAAAGGGCATAAACCAGATGTTGTTCGAAAAGCCTGGCAAAGTTCGGGTATGCCAGGCCTTGCAATACTTATGTTTTGTGAGGTCTTAAGACAGCCTCCGAGTTGGCAAGCAGGATTGTGGCAGCCAGAGGATGTGGCAACATTTGTGTTTGCGCGTGAATGGATATCCCGTATTCGGAAATTACTGGGCGAAAATGCATTTAATATCCAACCTGAAGATGTCGAGAAATTAATGGGTATTCAATCTGTAGTCGAACTTTATGTGTCACCCGTGCTCGATACATCAATGCTTGAATATTCAAGCTCTGTATTTCAAAAACTTGAATCCTATCAGGTTCCAGTTGAAGAAAAGTATTCGCCGCTAATAGGATTGTATAATCTCGAAAAGACCCCTGATATTGATCCGGTTATGAAGCAGCGGTTGATTGAAGAAATATATTCGTCAGGGCTTGTTAAAGAATATGATACTTATCAATCTATTCCAAAGCCAATCATGCCAACGAAATACTTTGAGGATGAAATATATTGTCCAAGATGTGGGGCAGAACAAACGGAAATTGCTTCTAATTCGCTGGAAAAAGGAGAATTAGTGCTGTGTACTTCCGGGAAAGATGTTTGGATGTACCTTCAGCCACAGTTGCCCGATAGGGTTATGTGATGTCTTGATAGCTTGTTGGCTTTTAACTCTTTGCAATCACCTCCCCTCCATTCTCGCCTCAGCATATCCCGCGATTGAATACATGCCATCAAATGGCAATATACTTGGTATCAACGAAGTCAAATCTGCCGAAACTGTGACGAAGACAACCTGCCGGTTTGCATTGGCATAAATATCGGTCACGGTCACGTCGATGTGCCTCGATTGAAGGTAGGTTGAATTCTTCGAGGCGTAATTTTGCGCCGTGACAAATACGTTCGGCAGGAAGCGGATCTCGCCCGTCTCACGGTAATGTGGAATATCAATCTGCGAAACCGCGGCCAGCGCGGCCGCGTCGGCAGCCTTGCCCACCTCCCCCCTGGCATATACGTTCCGCCCGATCTCGATCCCAACCGCAGTTAACAATAGAAGGCCAGTCAGGATCAAGGTAAAGAATACGGTCGTTTGGCCACGTTCCATCCTCATCGCTACCAGCCTTCCTGTCGGAAGGTCGACTCGGATATCACGGTCTTCAGTTTATCCAAACCGAACAGGTCTCCGCCAGGCATGATCATGGGGATGTGAGCCGTGACCCTGATCTGGACGGTCGACCCCACGATTCCGCCCGGAGCGAGGATCTCCACGCTTGGGTCGCGGATTACCGGCTGTCCATTTAATGCAGACATGGCCCCGGCTGCTGCATCACAGGCCGCGCAGGCCTGCGAGACGGAACCCAGGCGCGCGCCATGACGGGCGGCGTTTTCAACGATGGACAACCCATACAGGTAGAGACCAAACTGTACCATCCCGAGGAACATCAAGATGGCCAGCATGACGACCAGACCGAATTCCGCGGCGCTTTGCCCTCGTTCTTTAGCTCGCCTTTTCATATTGCACTGTCTGATGGTTAGAGCTAGCCGCCGCTCATCAGGCCGGCCACGCGCTGGAACAGAGCGATCAAGGCATCGCGGAAGACGGCGATGACGATCAACACCGCCACCAGCAGGCCTGCCAGGATCGTGCCAAATTCGGCGGAGCCCTGCCCTTTCTCACTTGCATGGGACATGAAAATGCGAGGATGATTTTTCTTGAACATGGATACTCCTTTCAGGATTGGATCTGCGCTCATTAGTTTTGTGAAATGGGTGGCACCTCGAAGAGATACAACCGTTCAGCACCCAGTTGCGTGCCGGTGACCTGCTGCCAGGCTTGGGCGGCTTCGAGGTCGAAGAACGCGCCGGCTGTAACAATGGACAGCTCGTAGACAGGGATGCGCTTTGGGTGATCTCCCAACAAACCGACCTCGGCCTTCTGCAGCCGGCCCCGGGATCTGGATTGGATCGCCTGGATAAAGCGGCGGGGATGCAGGGGCGTCATCACGAAACGCCGGCCGTCTGAACAGACGGCAATCATGGCACGCGTTCCCTCGTTCTCCCATGGATACAGGGAGGTGATCGCAGGCGACTCACCGATTACCCGAGCGACGACGCCGGCGAGCCAGGCGCCGGGATCCTCGACGCGCACCTCGCGCGCCGCCCTGGCGCGCTTCAAGCGCAGATCCTGCTCTGCCCAGTAGGCAGTCTGCTCGCGAATCCCATCGATGGCCTTTCTTTGTCTTTCGTTCCCCACGCTCAGCAGCGCGCCGAAGAAGATCACCGCGCCCAATACCGAAACCGCAAAGATCACATCAAGCATGCTTCATCCTTTCCATTCGTTTCTTTTCTCCTGGTCGATGATTCTGGTAATCGTCCTTCCCATCCTCCTCAAGGAACCCGGGCGCGGATCGGACAGGGAGGCCGAGGCGAGGCCGGCCAGCAAGCCCAGGAAACCGACCGCCGGCCAGATCGCCTCGGATTTGATTTCAGGTGCAGTAACCTGTTCCGGGATTTTCATCTCTGACATTTGAACTGCCGTTGCTATGGCGACTGTCGGGGTCCGCCTGGGACGAGAAGTCGGAGAAGGCGATGGGGTGATGGTTGGTGTCGGCGTCGAGGTGACTGTTGCCATGGGAGCATCGGGGATGATGAGCGTCCCTGTATCTTCACCCGTGTTCATGAACTTGTCCCAGGCATCCACGATCACGCGGTATCTTCCGGGTGGTGCAAGTGTGCCGTCCTGAAACCGCCGGTCCCATACGAATGTGACCGGGATTTTTCCCGCATCGAAAATATAACGCCTGGCCGGCCAGCGATCCTGTGGATCGTGGATGACGATCTGCGCGCCTTTGAGGTCCACCGGGCCGGGATGGATGATGATCTGAGCCGGATCGGAGATCAACCACGAGAAGGGGATCCGCACCTCCGGCGCCGGATTGCCCACCACGACATCGATCTGGACCGGGTCCTCTCGATTGCCCGCAATATCGATGCCGCGAACGCGCAGGCTGTAGGTCCCATTCGGCGCCTCGGTCGTGTCCCAGGGCGTGGACCACCAACCCGAATCCGGCGACAGCTGGATCCAGGTTTCTCCGTCACTGGAGAACTCAAGCATGGCAAGGCCGGAAGTCTCTTCGAGAGAAATTCCTGTGACCTGTACAATTTCCATCACCGGATCTGTAATTGAGGGTGATGTAAAACTGGATAACGGAGCGGACATATCGATTTTGAATGATCTCGATACAGTCGTGGTGTTGCCCGCCAGATCGGCCGCCTGAAAGTCCAATGTGTGAGCGCCATTGGTCGAGATCGTCATGCTTGCCCCAATCATCCACTCACCGCCATTGATACGGATATGCCTGGGTCCGACGCCGGAAATGGCGTCCGAATCAATCGAAGTGACCGTTACTGGTGAGACATACCAACCGCCAAGACCCTCCGTCCCCGAGATCAGCAAGTCTGCCTCAGGCGGTTCCGGGTCATATTTCCAACTTGCACTCCCTGAAGCGCTCATCCCGGACTGGGAGGCGGTCACCGTGTACGTGGATGTCCCGGATCCCGCTGGCAAATTTATCGTGCAGCTCCCGCTGCATGAAAAAGGTCCACCGGCATCCCCGCTGATCGACAGGCTGTACCCCTGCGGGTCCGAGGCGGCGAGCGACAGTCTTGCATTACTGCGGCACCAGCCATCGTTTCCCCACAGGGCGCAGTTCACGGTTCCTGTGATCGTGGGGGGCAAAATCGGAGGCGGTTCTGGATCACCACAATCCGGATTGCATCTCTGTTCATAATCGGTGCAACAACCCCCGCCCGACCCTGGGCGCGGACATTGCGGCGACGGCCCGGGGATCCAACGGACACAGACGTCGATGATGCAGCCGTATGAACAGGCCGCGTCAACCTGCGGAAGCCAGATCGGATATGGAAGGATGGATCTCGACCGAGGAGCGCCGTCCATCGGCGCCGGCGGATAGTAGGGCTTTGTGAGGTCTGGAGGGAATAGCAGGATGGCAGCTGTGAAGAGGAGGGTCCAACATAAGAACGCCCTCTTGTTCGGCTGCGCCACTCTTCGCTTCAGCAGCCGCGTGAGGCCCATGGCCGCGGAAAACAAGCCTGCCGCGAAAAGGAGGAGTCCATAGAGAAGCACTGGATGACCTATCAGCAGATCCGGTGGAGAGAAAAACAGCCAGCAGACCAGGCTCCAGATTGAAGCGGTCAGTGCCAGGAAAACCAATGACATCCTGACCTTGATCATTTCATGATCACCAAAAGAAAATCCAAATCATTCAACCTTCAAACTCCTGAAAATCGGATATTCCCAGATGAAACAGGTAACCGAGTCCGAGGATCAACAGGAGGATTATGGCCAACATCCCACATACGATCCGGTCAACAGATGAAAGCTTGCATAAAAGGAAACCAACGAATGTCCCTGTGATGAAGATGGCCATTTTGGACATGTTCAAAAAGGACGGGGCAGGATCAGACCGATCAGGACGCCGGCAAACATTCCTATCAGGAAGACCAGGAACATTAACTCGCCCATGCCCTCACCCACTGATGGTGTTGATCAGCGGCACGCCCACGATCACCAGCACAGTGATTACGAAGGGGAGGAAATAGAAGACCGCGGACATCACGCCCAGGCTCGATCCAAGCCGCTCGGCACGCGTCTCGGCCTGGCCGATGAACTCGTCGGCGAATGTAGCCGCCAGCGATTTGAGCAGGCTCTGCACCTGCACGCCTTTGCCTACGAACCCCAGCTGGATCGCCAGGCTGATTAATCCTGGATGCCCGCTCTCCTCAGCGGAGGATCGCAGAAGTCCGCCCTCACTTCCATGGATGAAAAGAGCCTTGCCGGCAGTCTGGTCGAGCACACGGCGGAACCATGCCGCGGTATGTGTCGTGCCCGTTGAGGCACGCCGCAGAACGGTCTCCAACGCCGCGCCGGAGGCGGATTCGGCGGCCATCAACTGGACGTACTCGGGAAGCTCCTGGGCAATGCGCAGCCGGACCGTCTCTGCTTTCGAGCGCAGATCAGAACGCGCCAAGGTCCAGCTGATGAACAATCCACCTGCGAGTGCGATGCTCGATCCCAATGCCACGTACGCGGCGAAACCGAAGCCCAGAGTGATTAGGAGTTGGCGAAGAAACACAGATGCAGGCGTGCGGTCCCTCCAACCGCCGTCTGCAAAGGCTGCCCAATACAAATCCGATGCGACTTGGCGGACGTATCCAGGCAAAAGTCGGCTCAACCATGCGCCTACTTTTTCTTCGACCAGTGAAGATGGGGTCCTGGATGCCTGTTCGGAGCGGGTGATGCGCGCCGCCGCGCGACGGTCCACTACCTCGATGGAGCGTTCGAAGATCACCGCGATCAACACGGCAATCGAAAGGGAGGTCAGGGCGATCTGCGCGTTCATCACACCACCCTGCGAATTTCCCTGCGCATCGAGAGGAATCCGAGCAGCATGACCCCCATCGTCCCTGCGACCACGATCTGGACTGCGGGCGCAAGGAATGCCTCCGCAGTGGCTGGGTCGCCGGCCATCATCACCAACACGCCGCCCATGATGAGCGGGATCAGGCGCGCCGCCTGCAGGGCCTGCGCGGCCTTGGCACGGGCATGGTTGCGCACGGCGATCACGCGCTGGATCTGCACAGCCGCTTCAGAGACAACAATGCCATATTGTCCGCCGCCAGCCCGTAGATAGCTTTCCAGGAGCATTCCGACGTTCGCCAGCGAAGGGGAGGGTGAGCGTTCCGCCAGCTTGCGCATGGCTTCCTTCGCGTCACCCGTGCGGATGTCACGCGCGGCTTTGATAAGTTCTTCGGTCAGAGGACTGCCTTCGGGGAGCGAGCGGCCGGTTGTTTCGAGTACTTCGTCGAGGCCGCGACCGGCCTGAAGGCCGGCGGCGATGCGGGAGAGGGCCACAGGGAGGTGTTCATCAAGGCGCAGTCCGCGCGAGAGGGAAAA
>VGNF01000231.1 GCA_016866195.1 Chloroflexota bacterium
CCACCGCCTCGGATAATCAGACCCAGGTGGAAATTCACATCCTGCAGGGTGAACGTCCGATGGCGACCGACAACAAGTCCCTTGGCAAGTTCATCCTGGATGGCATTCCCCCGGCGCCGCGCGGCGTTCCACAAATCGAGGTGACCTTTGACGTGGATGCCAACGGCATATTGAAAGTCAGTGCCAAGGATAAGGCCACGGGACGGAGCCAGCACATCACGATCACCGCTTCCTCCGGCTTGAGCGAAACCGAGGTCGAGCAGATGCGCAAGGATGCCGAAACCCATGCGGAGGATGACCGCAAGCGCAGGGATTTGATCGAAGCCCGCAATCATGCAGATAACACCGCCTACGCCGCTGAAAAGGCACTGCGCGAGTTTGGAGAGAAGGTTCCGACTGATGTTCGCAGCGATATTGAAGCCAAGGTGGCCGAGGTGAAGGCAGCCGTTCAAAGCGAGGACGTGGCCCGCATCCAATCGGTCACCGAGACCCTTGGGCAGGCGATTCAAAAGATCGGCGCTTCGGTGTATGAACAGGGACAGGCAGTTGGAGGCGGAGGAGCGGAACCACCTGGTTCGTCCTCTTCCTCGACCGAATCCGGGCCGGATGTGGTGGATGGAGAAGTGAAGGAATAGACCCGTTGAAAGTTTTCGGGGTCGAAGTTGAAGCGTTTTCGATGAACGGTCGACTTCGGATTTTGGACCTGCACGTAGCATGAGCAACCGCGATTATTACGACATCCTTGGCGTTGGCCGCAACGCGGGCGATGATGAGATTCGATCCGCGTTCCGAAAATTGGCGCGCCAATATCACCCCGACGTCAATAAAGAGCATGATGCCGAGGAGAAGTTCAAGGAAATCAACGAAGCCTACGGTGTACTCTCGGATCCGGAAAAACGCGCCCGTTACGATCGCTTCGGCAAGGCAGGCCTGGGGAATATGGGCGGCGGCTTCCACGATTACACCGCGGATTTCAGCGACCTGTTCGAGGAGATCCTGGGTGGGTTCGGCTTCTCCTCCGGCAGACGATCCCGGCGATCTCCGCGGCGGGGACGCGATCTGCAGATGACCGTCGCTTTGAATTTCGAAGAGGCAGTCTTCGGGATTGAGAAGGAGATCGAATTCGAGCGCGACGACACCTGTTCGCGCTGCAGCGGATCGGGAGCCGAGCCCGGCTCCACACCGGTGACCTGTTCCACCTGCAATGGTCAGGGGGAAGTGCGGCAGGTGCGGCAGACCTTTCTCGGGCAGATGGTGCAATCCGGAATCTGTCCGGCTTGCGGCGGTCGCGGGGAGGTCATCCCTTCCCCATGTCGTACATGTCATGGAAAAGGCCTTGAACGGCGAAAGATCGCCAAGAAGGTTTCGATCCCGGCCGGAGTGGACCATGGAACCCAGATCCGACTCGCGGGGGAAGGCGCTCCCGGTGAGTTTGGCGGTCCTAATGGCAGCCTGTTCCTCGTGCTCGAGGTCAAGCCCCACAAATTCTTCAAACGACGTGAGAATGATATCCTGTTGAACTTGGATATCAATGTGGCTCAAGCCGCCCTGGGTGGAGAGGTGCAGGTGCCCACCATCGATGGTGAGGATACTTTGAAAATTCCGGCCGGGACCCAGCCCGGCAAGGTATTCACCATCAAAGGGAAAGGCGTTCCCTATCTGCGGAGAAAGGATCGCGGGAACCAGCTTGTGATCGTAAACGTGGCGATCCCCGGCAAGCTGACCAAGGAGCAGCGTGAGTTGTTCGAAAAGTTGGCCGGGAGTCTGGGGACGACGGTCAAACCGCAGGAGAAGGGATTTCTGGATTGGTTGAATGAGGCGTTGGGGGGATGATAGTGGGAGCCATGCGGGTTCCCGGATGAACGGGTTGTGAAGCCCCCGCTCGTATTGTCATATAATCGATTCAATGAATATGAAGGTGTACGCGTTGCGGATCTGGCGCGCCCTGCCATTGTGGGTCCATTTCCTCGGGGCAAAACTGGCGCGGAAAAAATTCCGGGTGGCGGTGGCAGCGTTGATCTTCGACGAAGAGAGACGGATCCTTCTTTTCAAACACACGTACCGCAAATTCGAATGGGGCATCCCGGCGGGCAGTCTCGAGTATCACGAACAGCCTGCGGATGCGATCGTCCGGGAATTTCACGAAGAGACTGGGATTCAGGTTGGGATCGAGAAATTGTTGAAGGTGGTCAGCGCCAACGAAGATCATCATCTCACCGTGGTCTATTTATGTAAGACCGTGACCGGGGAGTTCACACCATCGCATGAAATCTCGGAAATGAGATACTTCGAGCTGGACAACCTGCCTAGGATGCTGTTCGCGGAGAAGGAATTGATCCGCTGGGCCGCCGGTTTACTGACCACCGACCACTGACCAGTGACGCCTGGAAATTGAAATGAATTGGCTGGAGGTCTCCCTGACGGTGAATGGCGAGTTGGCCGAATCGGTGGCTGATGTCCTGGCACGCTTTGCACCGAACGGCGTAGTGATGGAACAATCCGTGCAATTCATAAATGATGTGGACCCGGGTACACCGGCAGGACCTATCACAGTCCGGGCGTACCTGGAGGTGGACGATCAGCTGGAGGGGAACCGGCAGAAATTGGAGGAATCCCTGCATTATTTGGGGATGATCCGGCCTCTGCCGGCGCCCTCCTACAAATCGATCGCAGACCAGAACTGGATGGAAGCCTGGAAGCAGCATTACAGGCCGATCCTCATCGGCAAGAGGCTGCTCGTCCTTCCGGCCTGGATGCAGAATCCCGACCCGATGCGGATCCCGATCCGCATCAATCCCGGCATGGCGTTTGGAACCGGCACTCATCCATCCACCCAATTGTGTCTGGAACTGATCGAGAGATATTTCGACGATCGGCTGCAGAGGTTCGGCCCTCCAGCATCGTCCATGGTCGATCGTCCATTGGCGGTGATCGATGTCGGTTGTGGATCCGGCATCCTGTCGATCGCCGCGCTCAAGCTCGGAGCACGTCACTGCCTTGGCGTGGATACCGATATCGAATCGGTAAAGAATGCCGGGGAAAATGCTGCATTGAATGTGATTGGAGAAGAACTGATCCTTGGCCATGGATCTGTGCCGGAAATCCTGCAAGGGGATTATGCCTTCAACCAGGCACCACTGGTGGTCGCGAACATCCTTGCCCCGGTGATCATCCAAATGCTGGAGGCTGGGCTTGGTGATTTGGTCGAATCTGATGGCGAGCTCATCCTGGGCGGAATTCTGGATCCTCAAATGGAATCGGTGGTGCAGGCGGCAAGGGTCAAGGGATTTCATCCACGAGGCAGCCGGCAAGTGGGGGATTGGGCGGCGCTTTCCATGGAACGTTAAAACGCCCGGCCTCTCCATCGTTTTATGCTATCATTCACTCCATCATGGATCGCCGAAAATGGGTGTATTACCTGCTTCTGAATGCCTTTGTCTCGGCGTGCGTGACCGGAACGATCCTGTTTTGGTACGATCGAAATTTTCGGGCGGCGAGTCAACCTTCCGTGCAACAAGCCCCGCCAGCCGGAGTTGATCCCAACGCGGGGACCGACCTGCAGACGGATATCCCGGTCCAGATCAGCAGTGTGGTCGGTGCGGGGACGCCAGGCTCGGAGATCGTGGTGGTCAAATATTCCGGGGAAGGACAATTGGATCTGGCCAGCTGGCAATTGAAGGATGAGGATGGGAACACCTTTAATTTCCCAAGGCTAACGCTCTATCCCAATGGCGCTGTGCAGGTGCACACCATCGCCGGCACCGACACCGTGATCGACCTGTATTGGGGGATCGGGGAGGCGGTCTGGAATTCCGGTGAAAATGCCAGGTTGTTCGACGCGCAGGGAAACTTGCGCGCCGTGTATCGGGTTCCGTAATGAGGTGAATTATGCGACAAGTCATTATATACTCTGGGGAGGATGGGTATTACATTGCCGAATGTCCCAGTTTGCCGGGTTGCATTACACAGGGAAAAACCAAAGAAGAAACTGTGACCAATATCAAAGAAGCCAATGCAGCATTGAAAGAGGATGATCTTCCGATTCCAGGTGAAAACTTTGATGCCATGGTTGTGGCAGTATGACTGGATTGCCGCGCATTTCCGGAAGGGAATGCGTAAAAGCTCTGGGCAGAATCGGTTTTTTATCTAAAGCGACAAGAAGGCAGCCGCATGATTTTACGCCGTGAGATCCATTTCAGCAGGTCGTCGTCCCGGAGCATAAAGAACTTGACCGAGGAACTCTTCGTGCGACTTTTCGTCAAGCCGGGCTGAATGTGGATGAGTTCATGAAATTGTTGCAGTGTTCTGCGATTCTCGCGACTTCAAACTTAGTATGACCCAAGCCCTCTACCGCAAATATCGTCCGCTTCAGTGGAATTCCGTCACCGGACAGGATCACGTCGTCCAGACGCTCACGAATGCCATCAAAGCGGACCGCGTCGGCCATGCCTACCTGTTCGCCGGTCCGCGCGGCACCGGCAAAACCACAGTGGCGCGGCTTCTGGCCAAGGCGGTCAATTGCTTGAATCCGGACCCGGGTCAACGGCCTGACAACACCTGTGAGTTTTGCGTGGCGGTGAACGAAAACCGCTTCCTCGACCTGATCGAGATCGACGCCGCCTCCAACACCTCCGTGGAGGATGTGCGCGACCTGCGCGACAAGATCAATTTCTCACCCTCGCAGGGCCGCTACAAGATCTATATCGTCGATGAGGTCCACATGCTTTCCACGGCGGCGTTCAACGCGCTGCTCAAGACGCTGGAGGAGCCGCCGCCTCATGCGATCTTCGTGCTGGCTACTACTGAAATCCACAAGATTCCCGCAACTGTGCTTTCGCGCTGCCAGCGTCACGAATTCAGGCGCGTTCCTGTGGATGAAATCGTCAGTAATCTCAAACAGATTGCCCAAGCCGAGAATATTCAGGTCGAGGAACAGGCGCTGACGCTGATCGCCCGGCAGTCGGCCGGAGGGATGCGCGACGCGCAATCCCTGCTCGATCAACTCGCCTCGATGGGAACGAAGATCACCCTGGCTTTGACTCAAACGGTTCTGGGGACCGCCGCGAGTCAAACGGTGATCGATGTGGTCGGCTCGATCATCGACCGCGACCCTGGGCGCGGCCTCGAGGCCATTCACCACGCCCTCGACTCGGGCGCCGACCCTCGTTCGCTGGCCCGCCAGCTTGTGGAATACCTGCGCGGATTGATGTTGATTCAGATGGGCAATGCAAATCAGGTGGAGGCTGCGAGCGAAGTTAGATCGCGCATGCAGGATCACGCCGGAACTTTCAGCAAGTCGGACGTTCTGCGGATGATGCAGGCTTTCAACCGGGCCGCGACGGATTTGCGCGGCGGTTGGCAGCCCTCCCTAGGGCTTGAACTTGCCCTTGCCGAATCCGTGAATCCACCGGCTGAATCCCCGCAACCCGTTGCGACTCCGTCTTCCCCCACCCCGCGTAAGAGCGAGACCCGGCCTGTTGCTGCGCCGGAGGATCTGGGAAACATGGCCATGGCTGAATCCAGGACAGAAAAGTATTCGCCAGAACAGCCGCCGGTCTTGCAGGCTGGGGCCGTCGCCAAGGTTTGGAAACAGCTGGCGGCATCCCTGCCCAAAACCCAGGCAAACTTTGCCGCCTTGATGAACTCGGTCAGGATGATCGATATCCAGGGGGATACCCTGATCCTTGGCCTGGCAAGCGACGTGCTCGTTTCGAAACTGGACAAGCCGGATCAGATCGAATGGATCCGGAACCTGATCCATGAACATTTCAATGTGAACGTGTCGGTGCGGTGTGCGGTCACGACTGCCAGAGGAAAGATCCCGGCAAACATCCTGCAGGACGGCATGGTGGCGGCGGCCATCCAGCACGGCGGCGAGATCGTGGATATGGACGAGTGATGGAAGATAAAACAGGAGTCATGGATGGCCAAGGGATAA
>VGNF01000232.1 GCA_016866195.1 Chloroflexota bacterium
AAAATCCGGGTATGACCATGTCAGCAGAGGCTCTCCCGTTAAGGATGCGCCATCGGCGGGGGATAGGAGCAGCGGCGCAACCAACGTCTCGGTTGCACACTGCCCGGAGGCCGTGGTTGGTGATGAGGCCGACGTTGGCATGTCGCCGCTGACCACAATTTGCACATTGGCCGGCGTACGTGCGTTGGTATTTCCAAGTGTATCAGTGGCACGAACGTTCAACTCATAAATACCGGGCTCAGGCGGGGTCCATTCGATGCTGGCCTCCTCCATGCGCGCCCCCTCTGTGGACACGCTGCCGATCGGGCTGTCAGAGATCAAAAACTCGATCTTCGTTATCCCATCCGAGTCGACAGCGTGTGCCTGAAGAATCAGCGGCGCCAGGGGGACGGTTGTGCCGTCCAACGGGCGGTCGATCCAAACCATCGGACCACCGGCTTCACCCCCGGGCATCGTGCAGCCTGTCAGGATCAGAAGAATCCACACAGCGGTATGCAGTTTTTTCATGCCTTCCTCCATGAACAATGCAAGGATAGGATTCCAGGTTGCAAGTACAGACTTGAACTTATTGGCAGGCCTGCCGCCAGGCATCCAGGTCGCGATTCTTCAGGATGACGCTTAATCCCAGATCCCCCGCCTGCGGACAAACCTGGTTTAGGAATTGAGCAACCGTCCATTCGTCTGTATATTCGGCGGCGAAGACCGCCTTCCCGGCAGCGATGAATGGCGTCATCTCTTCGCACCACTCCTGGGCGAAGCAGTCTTCGGTCAAAGCCCAATCGAAGAAGGGCAGTAAATTTTCGGCCTGCTCGCTGTCATTTTTCAAACCGATCGATAATCCCCGCGTGTGCGCCTCATCGGCCAGCCAGCGGTTGAACGCCAGCTGGTCGGCGTAGGTGAGCGGAAAGCCCGTGTCTGCGCCGAAACCGTCGATATTGTCCGGTTCGACCCCATCAAAGCCTTTGGCGGCACACTGGTCGAGACGGGAGCGCAGGATGGGAGCGAGTTTATCGATCTGGCGGATGTCCAACCACTTTTCACCCTCCCACCCGACATAGTTCCTGCCGATGACCTCGGGCGGGAATTGATCGGCATCCGGGCGCCAGTCCTCCCAGGACCCCGCGGAGAGATAGCAGATCACCCTCCGCCCTTGCGCGTGCAGCGAGGAGACCAAGCCGGCGTCCGTTTCGAACAGGTCCAGATCGTACACATCCACGTTGAGCGAGGTGTCGATCGGCGGCACGGTCAATTGCCACTGCCAGGTAAGGCTTGAGGTGGGGAGCCAGATGTCCCTGGATGAGGAGGACGAAGGAGCACTGACAGGCGTCTGCAGTGGGACGGAGGTGGTGCCCGCCGCCTCATCCGTTATGTCTGGTGAAGTGCAGGCCATTCCGAGCAGCAGACCGATGGCGAGCAAAGGAATGAAGCGATTCATCGGCGAGGTCCGTTACAGATCATCCATTCGTGAACCAAAGGAAGCGACGTTTACTCGCCAAAGGGGAACAGGTCGATCTTGAAGATCACATCCAGGTAGTCTCCCGGGATGGTCTGGGTGATCGTCGTCTCCGGTGTCAGGTCGCTTGTATCCACGCTGATGCGGCCGTCGAAGAGGGTGTCATTTTCGTTGCCGAGGCCTACATCGAGATCGCCGATAATGCATGCGGCTGTCAGGTCGTCGCCGGGGCGCACCTGGACCGTGACCGTATCGGAATCCGATGCCGAAAATTCATCCGCGGCACAAGGCAGTCCTCGCGGGCAATCTTCGATCTCACGGTGAATCCAGTCGAGAATGTTCTGAACGCTGTGCTCCCCCGCACCAAGTCTGAGACCTTCGCATATTTCGAAAGGAGGGAAGGGAAAGGGCTTGCAATCTGCCCCGTCGAAGATCACTGATTCCATTGTTCCGCCAGTCGAGGCGGCGCAAGAGCCGGTGAGTGGTCCGGGGGTCCGGCGTCCGCCTTCGTCTTCAGGAGGATTGTGAAGATTCAATGTCTCGAATGTGACGCGAACATGTTTCTCACACGGCACGCCCTCCCAGCGAATGGAATTGCTGGGCGGCGATTCGATATCCGGGGAAAATGAATCCGGGCCGCCGTAAGCCGTCAGGTGGAACTCCCACTCGTCGACGCACAACACACCGCTCTGACGCCAGGAAACCCTTCTCGTATCACGCGGGATCTCATTGATGTAATTTCCATTGAGGTAGAGTTTAAAACCCTGGATGGTGCGGATATCCCCCTCCCAATCCCAATTCAAAGTGATGCGATCCCGGTCGACGGTATGGCGTGTGATAACAGGAGCCTGGAGCTCGGTCTCCTCACAGGATGGAGAGCACAGATGATAACGGGCACGAAACGAATGTCCGCCCGGTTCTCCACCGGAGGATTCCGCTTCGATCACGTGCCCGTCCCATTCTTCCGGGGCGTGCTGGCGGGTGATCGAGCCGAGATAGTAGGTGCGCGGGAAGAACAAGCTGGTGACCCCGTAACACTCGGCAAACACGTCCATCGGTTCGCTGCCGTCGACCCCCAGGCGTACGCTGTTTGCGCCTCCCAACACCTCGTCCATATTCCATACACGGACGCCGGATGGTTCGAACTCGTACCGTTCTACATCCCCACCGGCCAGGCTGGCATAGCACCATACCCTGCGATAATCAATAGGCACCTCAAAATGGAGCGCCTCGAATTCCACGGGGGTCGGGACATACAACTCGGCCAGGAATAGCAGGGGGAAATCGAAGAATGGACTGTCACCGGCTTCCGCGGGATCCTCCTCCGCAGGCGGGCAGAAACCATGCTCTTCAAGACCGGCTTCCTCCGGGCATGGGTCATCGGCATCGGCGGCACCGTCACCGTCGCGGGGGCTTCCACCACTTTCCGGAATGACTCCATCGTCGGAAACAGAAGCCACCTCCGGGCAGCCGCCAAGTTCGGGCGGTCCCCACTCTCCGGGGCAGGCATCCACATCGTCCAGGGCACCGTCGCCATCGGAGTCGCCGGGCGTTGGGCAGCCGCCGCTTTCCGCTGAACCGGGTTCCCCTGCGCAGCTGTCTTCCCCATCTGCCACGAGGTCGCCATCTGAATCGGGACAGCCCCCGGCCAACGAAGATCCCGGTGCATCGGGACAATCATCGCTTGCATCCGGGGTACCATCGCCATCGCGGTCGCCCTCCGTAACTGCAGGGCAGCCTGAAGCGGCAGGGACTCCTGCGGTATCCGCGCAGGCGTCCGCGGCATCGGGTGTTCCATCCCGATCCTGGTCCGGGCAGCCGGCGGAGAAACCCAGGCCGGCTTCATCCGGACAGGTATCTTCGGCATCCGCCACGCCGTCGTTATCGCGGTCGGCGGTAGAGGCCGCGTTCACATGGATCGTCGAATGCCCGCGAACGCCGGCGATGTTAAAAGCCCTGACGGTGAGGGTATGCGCCCCGGCGGAAGAAGGCTGCCACTCGGCCAATAATGGAAAGGAGGATATGCCTCCCTTAACAGCTGTGGTCTCGCTTTCAAGCAACTGGCCGTCCACCCATAATTCGAGCCGCACGACCTTGCGCTCGTCGCTGGCGACCGCGCGGATCATGGCACTCTCACCTGCTTCGAGTTGTTCGCCGTTTTGCGGCTCGTGGATCAGGACCAACGGTCCTCCTCCACCGAACCCCAAAAAATAATTTCCCACCAAGGCGGCCAGGCCAGCCAGGCAGCACAAACTGAGCAGCGCGCCGATCGTGATCCACGGCGCGCGGGCGCGCCCGGCGGTCCGTTTGGATACCAGGGTTTTCATTTTATTCCTCCAATTCCATCCATCGTCCCACCCAATTCTTTCATTTCGTTCGGCCTCGATCAATTGAGGCCGATCGAGAAGGAGGAGGGCGCGGACCAGCCGCTGTAATTGCCGGCGCCGTCCTGCGCGCGCACCATCCAGCGGTAGATGCCGCCGCAGTTGACTGTGGCATCCACCTGTTTGCCGGTGACTGGGCCATACCCCGCAGCGGATTGCCAATTACCCTTGGTGACCTGCACTTCCACTTTGACGTAGTAACCGGCGATCCCGCTCGGGTCATCCACCGGCAGCCAGGCGAGCGTTTGGCTGGAGCGGGGGGAGAGCGCCAACCCATTTGCCGGCACGGCCGGGCTGGGCACGGGCGGCGGCGTGGTGTCCTGCGGAGGTGGAGGGATGGTGGGGGTCACACACGAACCGTTCACATCGATATCCACCCTTTGTTTTTCCTCGGTTCCATCCGCGCGGATCACGGTCAGCGTGTACCGTTCGTTCTCGCACAGACAGTCCTCATAGGATCCGTCGAACGGCTGGTCGATCCCCCCGAAGATCACACGTTGCACGTTCTCGACGTGCCAGCGGATGGTGGTGCACGCACCCGCCTGGATCTGGGCCGGGTCCGCCCAGAACTGGATGATTGGTTGCGCCGATGGAGGGGACGTTGGCGTGTCTGTAGCAGTTGGAACGCCCGTGGGACAGCTGGGCGGCGTCGGACCACCGCCGACCGGTGAGGGGCAGGCATTGACTGGGGGTGAGCAGTCCACCGGCGCAGGTCCTCCACCTACCGGAGTAGGGCACACGCTGGTGGGCGTCGGGCCGGCCCCTGGAATCTTGATCGTGATGGTTGCCGGGCTGCTGGCAACCCCTTGCACATCGTAAGCCACAACCTGTATTGCGTAGATCCCGCCGGCGGCAGGCTGCCAGTCCTGCGTGATCTGAACGAACCCTGTGCCCGGGGAAGTGGGCACATCCCGCCGGTAAGCTTCGCCGTTCACGGACAGCACGACCTCAGCCACTCCCTCGCGGGCGTACACGTGCGAGAGCACCGATACCGTGGATCCTAATGGGAAACTCATCCCATCGCTCGGGGAATCGATCCACACGCGCGGACGGCCATCCTGCGCCGCGGTGCAGGATGCAACCCCGCCGAGTAAAAGGATCAAAATGAAAAACCGCGCCATTGTTTGAAGGCGGATTTGCTTCATCTCACACCGCCTTGTCTTGCTCAACAGCAGATGGACTTCTTTGTCTCAGGAAGATGGTCCCTGTCAGTAACAGGGCTGGTAAGGCCATCGCACCAGCGCATGGGAATAAGGGCCTGCGGGGGGATTCCGCGGCATCCGGTTGACCGGATTCGGGCTGTGCTCCCGGTGGATTTGCCGCGCCCATCAAGGACAGGTCATCCACCCAGAGCGTGCCGTTCAGGCGCGACTGTTCGGGTGTGGATAATCCGAAGGCGAAGCCCGTGACTTCTGCAGGATCGAAGGGCGTGCCGGGATTCTCCTCCCAGTCCGCGCGCAATATCTGATCCCAGCGAATCTCAACCAGGGCCCAGCCGTCCACGCTCTGCGCCGGCGTCTGGCCTCTGTAGATGTAAGTGGTGCGCCCGCCCGGCGTGCCGCCAAACAGGTCGACATCATAGGGCAGGCCGGCGCGATCGGCGCGCAGGTAGAACGAGATTCCGTCTCCGGCCCTCCAGTTCTGGACCGAATCGAAGTAGAAGCCGCAGGTAGCCCAGCTGTTGGCTGCCACATCGAACTCGAACTGCAGCGAGCCCGAGCCGGCGTGAGCAAGGTTCGTTTCCGTGGCGCAATTCAGTTCAGTATCGGTGTTGTCCTCGAAATACGATTCCCAGCCGCCGGTGGAGGGGATCGCACCGCCCTCGAAATCATCGATCAGGCCGCCTGCGCCGGAAGCCTGAGCCGCAGCGGGGGGTTCAGGTTGAGTTTCCGGTGCCGATGCAGGCGCGGGGACGGATTGAGGCGGCGCATCCGCCTGCCAGCGATGGTAGAAGACGTTCAAGAGAGTAACGAACTCCTCGGTGGCTTTCCGGCTGCCGGCTTCGGAGGGGTGATCGTCGCCGGAGGGATAGTGCAGGGTATTGCTGTTTCCAATCACATGTTCGACCGCGCCGTTATCGAAGCGGTGGTGCGCCTTTT
>VGNF01000233.1 GCA_016866195.1 Chloroflexota bacterium
TTTTTCCAATGCTCCTCGAATGGAATTGTGATCCGTGATCACGACGCGGTCAATTCCCTTCGAGCGGCAGGCTTTCACCAGATCCGCCGGGCGGACCAGTGAATCCTTCGAAACATGTGTGTGGCAATGAAACTCCAGAATCATGATACGGGGAAAGTCTGGGCATTTATATCACAGGAAAACCCTCGAAATTCGGATATTTTTCCCCATGTGATAGAAACCGGGTCTGGTAGAATGATTTTCATGGGATTTTCCGAAGGAGGAAACCATGACCAGGGTCATCGGTCCGGATGTAAGCTTTTATCAGGATGATCCGGAAACCCCGCAAGGGATCGATTTTGTTAAAATGCGCGCCTCGGCCGGTTTCGTCATCATCCGCGCAGGACAAAACCTGTGGCCCGACCCGGATTTCAAGTACAACTGGCGTGAGGCCAAATCGGCCGGCCTGCCGCGCGGCAGCTACTGGTTCTACGACAGCCGGGCCGAACCCGGCACACAAGCGGGATTATGGGCATCCATGCTTGAGGGGGATTCCGGCGAACTCCCGTTGTTCGCGGATTTCGAGGAAAAATATAAGGGTCCTTATAGCGGCTGGAAGCATTGGCATGACTTTTTGGAAGCCCTGAAGAAATTGATCCCCGGCAAGGAGATCGGTATCTATACAGCCTATTACTACTGGCGTGACAATGCTCCCAATTCCAATACGCAGGCCAAGAATCTCGACTACTTCCATCAATATCCATTGTGGATCGCCAACTACGGCGCTCTCGCACCCAGGGTTCCGCTCCCATGGACCAAGGAGGAATGGATCTTCTGGCAATATACCGAGACCGGGGATGGCAAACTCTATGGAGTGGAATCCAACGGCATCGATCTAAATTATTTCAATGGCGACGACGCGGCTCTGAAGGAACGGTTCAAGGTCACTGAACCGCCGCCGCCAGAACCCGAACCGGAACCCCCTGACGATGGTACCGGCACGGATAGGAAACGACACCGGGTGACCGCGACGGCTTTGCGTGTGCGCGAAGGGCCGGGGACGAATTATGCGGCGATCGGCATGCTCTACAAGGGAGATATCGTGGAGGAACTGGAGGCCACGAACGATCGCACCTGGATCAAAATATTGACCTCCAAGGGACTGATCGGCTGGAGCTCCGCGACCTACCTGGTCCCCGTTTCCGTCGAACCGCCTCCGGTGATTCCCCCGCCCGATGAGGAGACGGATGGCAGGAACTGGTACCGGGTGAACACATCAGCCTTAACCGTTCGCGAAACCCCGTCCGCCAATGGGAATCCGCTCGGTTACCTGATTATGGACGACACCCTCCCCGCGGTGGATGATGTGACCCTTCCCGACTGGGTCAAGATCGAACGACTGGATGGACTCTCCGGCTGGTGCAGCAAGACTTACTTGAAGGAACTTGGCAGATCGCGTCCGGCCTCGCTGCGGCAGTCCCTGTTCAAAGGGATCTCCTATATGCGCGAGGAGCGCACGGCACCCCGCAGGAACGTCGTGCACACGCTTTTATTTGACCTACATACCCCTGGTTTTGAATTTCTTGTAACCCCCACACGGGACTCCAACGGCATCCTGTGCACCCGCACAACCTCGAAGTTCGTGGATGAGTTCAACGTCCATGCGGCCATCAATGGAGATGGATTCAATTATGTGAGCGGCATCGAGCGGGCGAGGAAATGTCCGAACGGCGGCGACCCGGTCAAGGCCAACGGCATGGCTGCCTCACGCGGGAACTTCTACTCGCGCGTACGGACCTGGCAGCCGACGATCTTTATCAGCCGCGAAAACCAGTTCACATTCAACAAGCCGTCCAAGGTTTTCAATGCCATTTCCGGAGACCGAATTCTGGTGGTCAACGGTCAAATTCCGAATAACCTTGCTACTAACATCCCAAATCCGCGCACCGCCATCGGTCTCACCAAGGATAACCGCTGGCTCCTGTTCATCGTGGTGGATGGGCGCCAGCCAGGCTACAGTGAAGGATTGACCCTGCCGGAGCTTGCTGAGTTCATGGTCTCCCAGGGGGTGTATTCAGGCGTCAACATGGATGGCGGCGGTTCCTCGACGATGATCATTCGAGGGGTGGATCGTGCCTCGCGGGTGTTGAACTCGCCTATCGACCAGAACCTGCCCGGGAAACAGCGCGCCGTTGCCAACCACCTGGGAATCTATATTCGCTCATAGTTCGTCCATTTTATGAACGGAAACAATCACGAGGGTTGACTCGCCGCTTCCCCGCGCGGGAAATGTGAATACTTCCGATGGTAAAATTCCACCGTAACGCGGATTCAAGGAGATCGCCATGACTAACGTAATCGGACCGGATGTCAGTTTTTACCAGGACGACCCGGAGACCCCGCAGGGGATCGATTTTGTTAAGATGAAGGCTTCTGCGGGTTTCGTCATCATCCGGGCCGGGCAAAACCTGTGGCCGGATCCGGATTTCAAGTTCAATTGGCGCGAAGCGCGCAAAGCCGGCCTGGCGCGCGGCTCCTATTGGTTCTACGACAGCCGTGCGGATCCGGCCGAACAGGCTAGGCTGTGGATCTCCCTCTTCGAGGGGGACTTTGGGGAATTGCCGCTCTTCGCAGATTTCGAGGAAAATTATCAGGGACCCTACAAGGGGTGGAGGAAATGGTACGACTTCCTGGAGGAGCTCAAGAAGCTCGCGCCAGGCAGGGAAATTTCGATCTATACGGCCTTCTATTACTGGCGCGATAATGCCCCCAACGCAACAACACAAGCGACAAGCCTGGAATATTTCCATCAATATCCATTGTGGATCGCAAACTACAGCGCCACCAAACCCAGCGTTCCCAAACCGTGGACTCCCGACGAATGGCTGTTCTGGCAGTACACCGAAGTGGGTGACGGAAAATTGTACGGGGTGGAAACCAACGGCATCGACCTCAACTACTTCAATGGCAATCAGGATGCGTTAAAGACTAGATTTAATATCCCAGCGTTGCCTCTCCCGACGCCGGAACCGGAACCTCCGCCCGGCGGAGGGACTCAAACCGGAAAGCGGCACAAGGTCACCACGGCCGCGCTGCGAGTCCGGGAGGGGCCGGGGACGAATTTCAACGTGATCGGGATGGTCCATCTCAATGAAATCGTCGACGAACTGGAAGCCACCAACGATCGCAGCTGGATCAAGATTCGAAACCAGAACGGGCTGGTCGGCTGGAGCTCCAGCGCGTATCTGATCGAGATTAGCCCCACACCCACTCCTCCTCCTCCACCTGTCGAACCTCCTCCGCCTCCCGGCGATGAGACCCGACATTGGTACCGCGTGGATACATCCGCGCTGACCGTGCGGGCGACACCGGCGGCAAATGGCAAAGTGCTCGGATATTTGTTGAAGGAAGATACCGTTCAGGGTCGCAAAGATACAGCACATGCCGAGTGGACCGAAATTCAAAGGCTGGACGGTCTCAGCGGCTGGTGCAGCGACAAGTTTCTGAAACAGATCGGGGAGGTGCGGCCGGCCGAGGTGCGACAGGCCTTCTTCAAAGGGATCACATATCTTCGAAAGGAGATCAGCAATCCACGCCGGAACGTCATTCACATCGCGGTGATCGACTTGCGCACGAAGGGATATGAGTTCCTTGTCACTCCAACCAAAGACCCGAACGGCATCATGTGCACCTGTACGACCTCCAAGTTTGTCGATGACTTCAACGTTCATCTGGCAATCAACGGAGATGGTTTTAATTATCTGGATGCATCGCACAACGCCCAACAGCTGTGTCCGAATGGTGGCGACCCTGTGAAACCGAACGGGTTGGCTGCTTCGCGCGGGAACTTGTACTCCCGCGTGCGGAGCTCACAACCGACGGTGTACATCAGCAGCGCCAATCAGGTGACCTTCACCCGCCCGGGCAAGGTATTCAACGCCGTCTCAGGGGACCGGATCGTGGTGGAGAAAGGCAAGATCCCCACCAAACTTGCCACGAACATCGAAAATCCCCGGACGGCCATTGGATTGAGCATCAACGGTCGCTACCTGCTGTTCTTCGTGATCGACGGGCGCCAGCCCGGTTACAGCGAGGGGGTTACATTGCCGGAGTTGTCCTCCATCATGATCGCTCATGGCGTGTATACCGGTGTGAACATGGATGGCGGCGGGTCATCGACCCTGGTCATTCGCGGGGTGGACGGCCGCTCGCGCGTGCTCAACTCACCGATCGAGCAGAACCTGCCCGGCCGGGAGCGCGCCGTGGCAAATCATCTTGGATTATTCGTCAAAAATTAACCCCCTTTTGAATCAGCGGAATAAAAATCCGCCCTGGAAGAATTCGGGGCGGATTTTTTCCTATCGCGGGGCGGAAGAGTATCCGGCACAGATGGTTATGCAGATCTTTCGCGCCGATACTCTCGAAAGTCGTCTGTGGCCTCATCCAATCTGGCGACCTCCTCCTGCGTCAACTCCCAGCCGCAGCCGCCTGCATTCTCTTCAGCCTGCGCCTGATTCTTTGCACCCGGTATGGGCATCCCCCCTTTGCATATCACCCAGTTCAAAGCCACCTGGCCAGCTGTCTTGCCGCCGTGTTCCCGACCGATCTCCTGCATCAGCTTGATGACCGGCGGGAGTCGCCTGAGCATCTCTCCATAGAGCGTACGGCGAAGGCCCGCAGGCGGGTTTGCGGAGGAATATTTGCCGGTCAACAACCCCCCTTCGAGCGGAGAATAGGCGATCAGCCGCATTCCTAGTTCGTGACAGCGGGCAAGCAATCCATTCTTTTCCACTTCCCGGTTGAGCAGGCTGTAGTGCACCTGGTTCGAAGCCAATGGAAATCCCTCACGCGCAAGTGAGGTATATGCCCGAATCATGCGCTTCTCCCCGAAATTGGAAACACCCACCGTGCGCGTCAATCCCTCCTTGACGCAATCCGCCATACCTTCCATCATGGTCTCAGGACTCATGAGCGGTGTCGGCTGGTGGATTTGGTACAAGTCAACGCTCTGAACGCCGATGCGGTCAAGGCTGCCGCGCAAGGCGCGCACGATCGCCTTCCTCCCGGTACGCCACGGCCAGGGGAAATACTTGGTCGCGATCAGCAGTGGCTGATCCTGGGTTTTGAGGATCGTTCCCAATAACCGCTCGGAGTACCCGGATCCGTATACTTCTGCCGTGTCAATGAAGCGGATACCCAATCGAACGGATATTTCAAATGCCCTGCGTATGTCCTCATCGGTATGTGTCTGCCCATACCCCCAGACGACGCGGTCCCCCCACTGCCAGGCACCCAACCCCATCGGGATGGCGTGCAGGTAACGGTTCTCATTGCTAATCTCGGACATTGCACCTTCCATAAACGGAGCTTCATTGTATCTTAAAAAATCTCCTCGGGAATAATTCCGGGTTACAATTCAGCGCGCTCAACTTTGGGAACTCAGCGAACGATATTTCCTCACCCTCGGTCAGTGGGGGATCATCGCTCTCGGAGTTCCCGGGAGGTTCCCGTGAATTCTCGTATCCATGCGCGGGGGTTGGAATCCGTTTCCAACCTGATTCACAGATTAGGCCTGTCCTTTTCAAATATATCCCTGCTGACGCGGGCTCTTACCCATCGTTCCTACTCCAACGAGAATTCTGATGCGCCTGAAGACAATGAGCGCCTCGAATTTCTCGGGGATGCCGTCCTGGATTTCATCGTGGGTGAATGGGCCTACCACCGCTTTCCTGAATTGCAGGAGGGCGATCTGACCAAGATTCGTTCATCGCTGGTGCGTAA
>VGNF01000234.1 GCA_016866195.1 Chloroflexota bacterium
CCCCCGTCGGCGGCGGCCATCGTGAGTTTGTCCTTTTCGATGTTCATCAGCACGCCCATCAACACCGGCCGCGCCTCATCGCTGGAGGCGGAAAATGCCACCTGGTGGATCATCTCCTTGAAGTCCGCTACATTTAAATGCACCGCGCCGTCCATCTCCGGCACCGGCATGGGCGGGAACTCCTGCGCGTCGATGCACTTGACCTCATTGTTCGAGGAGCCGCTTTTCACGTGCAGGGTTTGTGTCTTCGCATCGAGGGTCAGCTGTACCTGGTCGGAGGGCAGGGTGTTGACCAGGTCCGAGAGCGTTCGCGCCGGCACGGTGGTCGAGCCTTCCTGGTCGATGCGCGCCGCGCTCCAGCAGGTGATGCCCAGCTCGAGGTTGGTGGCAGACAGGCGCAGGCGGCCTTCATCGGTGGCGATCAGGATGTTCGATAGAACGGGGAGCGTACTGCGCGGCGATACGGCGCGGGAAACGATGCCCAGACCGCGCGCCAGATTCTCTTGCAGGACTGTGACTTTCATATAGGATCGCCCTCGTTTGCAGTAATATTTTGCGAGTATATCATTAATCCCCCGCGACCAATGACACGCCGAGCATCAGCAGAAAAAACAGGAGCTGCAGTGCAAACAAAGCCGCAAAGACATAGGCGACATAGGTCCAGGCCGAAGCGCTTTTTCGGGTCGATTGCGGGTGCAGGCTCTGCCCCTCGGCCAGCGCGCGGATCGAGGTCACCGCCTGACCGAGATCGTTCACCCAGAAAACGCCCGCCGATTCGTCCGGGATGATCAAGCGGCTTCCATTGAATGAGCGAAGCCAGCTTTCGATATTCTCCGGCGCATTCACGGACAGTGAACCCGGCAAGATGACTGCCTTTGGGTTCGTTCCGGGCGGGATCTTTTCCGCGGCGTTCAGCACCGTCAACGGGATTTTCGAGGCGTGTCGTGCGAAGAGCGTCTTGATCGAGGTGCCCAATTCACCGTTGCTGTTATCGAGCACCAGCACATCGAAATCACTGTGCCGGGCTTCCAACGCATCGTGGCGCGCGCTCCCGTCCCGGCGCAGGACCGTCAGGTGATACCACAACAGGATCGTGAACAAGACGAGAATCTGCAAGGTGTTGAGGACCGAATCCCCAAAGTTGCTGGTATCCCCGCCCAGCGCCGCGTTGATCAGGGTGAAGATCAAGCCCGCGGCCGAGGCCATGCCGCCGATCACGGACGCGAACAGGACCAGGTACAAATACGTTTTGCGCACTACCGACCGGCGTGCGTGGTCACCCATGTCGCCTTCCGCCAGCGCTTCTGCCTGCATGGGACGCCAGGTGATCAGCCACACCGGCAGGCCGACTGCCAGCGTAGCCAGCGAACCGGCAAGCGGATCGCGAAAGCCGCCAGCGCTTAGATATTCGTTTCCCAGTCCAAGGTCGATTACGAAAGAAAGCAAGATGGTGACGCCAATGAACGAGGCGGTGAGTGCGATGATCGATAGGATGTAGTTGTAGATGCGCTGTTTACCGGCGCGGCGGACGGCCTGTGCGTCGAAGCCGATCTGCTGTATCAGCCAGTAACCGTAATACGCCCAGATCACGCCGAAAGGCAGGCCGATCGAGATCGGATTCCCGACCTGTTGAAGGAATTCGTTCCAGGGCATGCTCTCACCGAACAATCGCTGGAGGATCTTGTACAGCAGATTCCCTCCGGCGGAGAGCACCACGATCACACCTCCGAGTGCCAGAAGATAAAGGACCACAAGGCGCAGCACGGATTCCTTTTCCGCCGGTTCCGGAAGGGCATCCTGCAGGAGACGCCAGGCATATACCCAGATGGGAGTTCCGATCGCCAGCAGGGCGATCGCGTTGACCGCTGTCTCGCGCCCGATCTCGCCGAGTATGGCCGCAGGCAGGGTAAAGGCGAAATCCAGCGCCTGTTGCGCACCGTAGACGACCATTAACAGTCCGTAGAGCATCCATACAAAGCGGTACAGGCGGCGGATCTCCGAGAAATTTTCCGCGTCCGGCAGGGAGGCCCATGCCTTGCGAAGAATGTCCCAGAAATAGGCCGCAATGAGCAGGTTGATGGCGATGGCGATGGCGTTATCGAGGGGGGTTTGCGAGCCGCCCACGATGGCGCGGTAGGTGTACAGCTTTGCGGTGGTGAGGAAGGCGCGATTGATGAGCGCCAGCAGATTCTGCACCGCGGGGATCAGCGTGGCGAGCAGAACGCCGTACAGAAAGACTGCGCGCAGGCTGGCGGTTCCTTCCTCGTCCTCCCTCAGGGAGGCGCGCTGCGCCCAGGACCAGTGAAAAAGGAAGATCGGTACACCTACAAGAATTAGCGATAGGGCCTGCGCCAGCGCCTCCGCGCTGTCCACCACATTGTCCGTGTCGAGAATCGAACGCACCAGGCCGATGATCCCCCACAGCACCACCTCCAGGCTGATGAAGGCCACAGCGTAAAAGTAAAGTCGGCGGATGGTTTTCATGGTTGACTCCATTTTCTCTCACCCTTACCCGCTGCCCTACGGGCACGATGTCCCTCAGGGAGAGGGAACCCCTTCCCTCCTCGTCCCCTTCGGGGATGCTTCGCGAGGGGAAGGGTTGGGGATGAGGAAATCAAGGCTTATACGGTTCCTGATACCAGCTGTAATCCCAGAAGTTGTAGGGCATGGAATTCAGCTTCCAGTTTCCGTCCTGTTCCACCAACAGGGCGCGGTCCATGCTTTCGTAGCCGCTCGAGAAGGGATCGCTGTACGAGTAGAAGAGGGTCAGAGTCACCACGGCTTCGTCGTCGTGAATCTCGGCCGTGCCTACATCCAGGCCGGTATTGCCGGGGTTGACCATGCCGTTGAAGAAGGAACGGCGGAATTCATCGTAGGTGGGCTTGTGTTCGAGATCCGCCAGATAGCCGTAGGCTTTTTGATAATCCTGGTTCAAAATGGCAAGCACGTAGTTGTGCACCACACCCTCTGGGGTGTGGTCCGCCAGGTATTCGCGCTGATCCTGCCGAGTGAAGAACAGCGCCAGCGCCAGCACGATCAACAGGCCAATGCCGATCAGAATGCCTATCAGGAAGCGGTCTTGTTTCATGGGGAACCTCCGCATGGGTTTCATTGTATGGGCTTTCCGTTCAAATGGCAAGAAATGCCGGTGTGGGCATTTGGTATACTACTGCCACCCGATTCATAAAGGAGCCATATGACCATTGCCGCCCCTCGCTGGGAGATGTCCAACGTCTACCCTTCGCTCGAATCGAAGGAATTCAAGGCCGCTGTCGCGGAATACAAGAAGCAGGTGGCCGCGCTCGAGAAGTTCTACAAGAACAAGTTGAGGAAACTGGGATCAAAAAGCAGGGAGAAGGAAATCGCCCCTGTGCTCGGCGAAGCGGTCGACCGCATCAACCGCATCCAGACACTCTCGGGCACCATCGTGCCCTTCCTATATGCCCATGTCTCCACCGATTCGCGCGACAAGCTGGCGGCGAAGACTCTTTCCGAGTTCGAGCAGGCCAGCCTGCCGATGGACAAGCTCTTCACACAGTTCAAGGCCTGGCTTGGGGAGATCGCGCCGAAATTGGACAAGGTCATTCAGCAAAATAAGACTGCCAAAGCGCATGCCTTCATGCTCAAGGAGGCGGCCGCGCAGAGCAAATACCTGATGAGCGAAGCCGAGGAGGCGTTGGCCGCGGAACTCTCCCTGAGCGGCGGCAACGCCTTTGAAAAACTCCAGGGCACCGTCACCTCGCAGATGACCGTGGAGTTTGAATTGAACGGAAAGACCGAAAAGATGCCGATGCCGGCGCTGATCAACCTGCGCTCGCATGCGGATGAATCCACGCGCCGCCGCGCGTACGAGGCCGAGACCAAAGCCTGGGAGGAAATCAAAGAAACCCTGGCCGCCTGCCTGAACGGAGTCAAGGGCGAGGTAAACACGCTGAACAGGAAGCGCGGCCGCAAGGATGCCATCCACTCCTCCATCGAAGCCGCGCGCCTGGACCGCAAAACGCTCGAGGCCATGCTGACCGCTATGAAGGATTCCTTCCCGATGTTCGGCAGGTATTTCAAGGCCAAGGCAAAGAAGCTTGGCAAGGAACAGCTGGCCTGGTGGGATGTCTTCGCGCCGCTCGGGCGGACGGACAAGGTGTACACGTTCGATGAGGCGCGCGATTTCATCCTGGAGAACTTTGGGCAGTTCTCGCCGGACCTGCGAACCTTCGCCAGGCGCGCCTTCGACCACCGCTGGATCGATGCCGAGCAGCGTGAAGGCAAGCGCGGCGGTGGCTTTTGCATGGATATCCAGGCTGTGAAGGAGAGCCGCATCCTGTCGAATTTCGACGGTTCGCTGGATCAGGTCAGCACACTGGCGCACGAGCTCGGGCATGCCTTTCACAACGAGTGCGCCCACCAGGCAGGCAAGACCCCGCTGCAGCAGCTCACGCCCATGACGCTGGCCGAGACCGCCTCCACCATGTGCGAGACGATCGTGACCGAGGCGGTGCTTTCCGCCACGAAGGATCCTAAGGAGGAGCTGGCGGTGCTCGAGGCGCAGATCCAGGGTGCGGCGCAGGTAGTGGTGGATATCTACTCGCGCTACCTGTTCGAGAAGGAGATCTTCGAACGCCGCGAGAAATCCGAGCTCTCTGCCGACGATTTCTGCGAGATCATGGAGCGCGCCCAGAAGGCCACCTACGGCGACGGGCTTGACGAGCGATACCTGCAGAAGTTCATGTGGACCTGGAAGCCGCACTATTACTCCAGCGGCCTGTCGTTCTACAATTACCCCTACGCCTTTGGTTTGTTGTTTGCCACGGGGTTGTACGCGATCTACCAGCAGCGCGGTGCGGAATTCGTAAGAGATTACAGGAACCTGCTGGCCTCCACCGGCGAGCAGACCGCCGCAAAGCTGGCCAGGAAGTTCGGCATTGACATCACCACGCGCAAGTTCTGGGATGACAGCCTGGCCATCATCGGCAGGCGCATCGACCGCTTTTGCGAGTTATGAGGGTTCATTGATGAACCGCAGGATCCTTTTCTTATGTACCTCGTTGCTGTTAATGCTGGCATGCACCACGCTGTTGCCTGGCACGCCGACACCCGCGCCCATCCCCACAACCATCACTGAGCCCACATCCTCGGTCCTTAACGAAAACCTCCCACAGGCTGAAGCCGATGTGCCGCGTATCTCGGTGGAGGAGGCCAGAACGGCTCTCGAAAGCGGCGCGGCGGTCATCGTGGATGTGCGCAGCGCGGAATCCTTTGCCGAAACCCACATGGCAGGCGCCATTTCCATTCCGCTGAGCGAATTCGAAAATAATATCGAGGGGATCGGGCTGGAAAAGGACCAATGGATCATCACCTACTGCACCTGACTCGACGAACACCAGAGCGCCCGTGCGGCGTTCCTGCTTTTGCAGAATGGGTTTTCCCGCGCCAATCCCATCCTGGGCGGACTCGAAGCCTGGATGAACGCAGGTTACCCGGTCGAATAATCCATGATCCGCTCGATCGATCACGTCCAAATTGCCATGCCGCCCGGCGAGGAGGATCGTGCGCGGGCGTTTTATACCTTACACGGTGACAAATTGCGTTTTTTGAAAGAGTTGGAAGCGCAAGATGAGCAAAGAATCGAGTTCAGATTTATGTCTGGTCATGGTTTCGTCCAAGCAAGTAGAGATAGCGGATTTGAA
>VGNF01000235.1 GCA_016866195.1 Chloroflexota bacterium
GGGGTACGGCGATTGAAGGAGATTCTGGTCCAACCTGGAGCTTTGACCGCAGTGACCGCCATGGCATTCGGGCAGATGGTGATGGTGCTGGTGATGGTGATCACCTCACTCCACATGCGGAACCACGATCATGGATTGGGGGACATATCCCTTGTCATATCATCGCATACCTTCGGAATGTTTGCCTTTTCGATCCTCTCCGGCAGGTTTTCGGATCGTTTCGGCCGCGGGCCGGTCATTGTTGCCGGGTCAGCCACGCTGGTGCTTTCCTGCATTGCAGCGACCCTTTCTCCGGCGGTATTGCCACTGGGCGTGGCTCTGTTCCTCCTTGGTCTGGGATGGAATTTCTGTTTTGTGGCGGGCTCTGCGTTGTTCGCGGATCAACTTTCCCCAGCGGAACGTTCGCGCCTTCAGGGATTCAATGACCTGATGGTGGGAACCTCCTCCGCCATTGGAAGTTTAAGTTCCGGCCTTATCTTTGCAGCAGTGGGTTACAACATGATGGCTTACATCAGCGCGGCGGTCGCGTTCATTCCATTGGCCGTGGCTGTATTCTGGATGCGTGGAAATCCTCGCAAGCTGGCTGTGCCGGCGTAACCCTCCATGAATTTCACTGGAATTATCTCTGATCGTCGATTTCAATTCCTGCTCGTTGTTCTGATCGGTGCAGCCGTTACCTGGATCTCAGGCGTTTACTCCGGTTTCTTCGTCTCCCTGAACGACTTCTGGACGGTCTTGTACTACGGGCGGCATATGACCTGGGCGCACAAGGAATCCCTGTACAACAGTTTCTACCCGTTTGGGTACGCTTTCATCATCGGGCAGCTGCCGTATACCTACGCGATCCAGCTCTCCTACATGGTCAACGCCCTGCTGACCGGTTTGCTGCTCGCGTCCGTTGCCATGCTGGTCAGGGAAGGTGGGTTTCCCTCCGCCACCGTTCTCGCCGCGGGAATCTCCATTTTCCAACCATTGGCATTTCACTATGCCAATACCCCCGGGCCGGATATCGGAGCGGCAGCCTTCCCTGCCTTTGCGGCGTATTTGCTTTGGCGGGATGGCCTTGTTCGCCCGGGAAAAGTCGAGACTGTACAGACTTCGATCCTGATCGGTGCTTCGCTGGGTCTGGGATGCCTGTGGCGCTCTCACGTGATCGTCCTGGCTGCGGCCTTGCTGGTGTTCGCGCTTCTTTTCCGCCGCCATGCGAATACACGCGTTTATGTGTGGATGCTTGTTTCTTTCGCATTCGTCCTATCGATCCAGGTCGCTGTGGATCTCCTGTCCGGTCACAAACCGCTTGAGACCGCGCAGATATTCAATGTCTACAAGCTGTTTTATGGATTGGATTGGGCGAATCCGCCTTCGCGGGAGCAGCTCTCCCGGTTATCGATCCTCAATTTGCTGATTACGGATCCCGGATCTGTGATCAGAACGATTTGGCCGTATTTCAAATACCTGGCTGCCTTTTCCCTTTCGGGGATCGTCCTATGGATCGTTGCGATTGATTCCCCATTGAAGCAGTTTGCTTCATTTTCAACATGGACGATCCTGCTTTATTCCGTTCCGCTTTCCTTTAGCGACAGCCCTCGCGCTCCGCTCGCCGTGATCGGTCTGACTTTGGTTTGTGCCGGATTGATACTCGTTGCCCTTTACAAGCGGATTTGCACTCAATTCCGAGTAGTGCGCCGGCCGGAGGTCTGGGTGACGATGCTCGCCCTGATCGTTTGCGTGTTCCCCGTGGTGGAATGGATCAAGACGGATTGGACCTTTTTGGAAGGCAATCGAATGGGGTATCGAATTTTCAAGGACATGGAGCAGATCCTGCTCAAGAACGGCGCCACCTCGCCGGATCAGGTCTTTTCCAATCGCTATTCCTATTACCTCCCGACCCGACCGCCTTACACCACGCGACATTTTGCCTACACTTCAAACCAGTGGTTGTGGGGCTTTGAAGAGGAATATCCCTACATCCCCAACGATTCCTGGGAGAATTTTCGGGAAACCTGCCTCGAACAAGGGATTCAATTTCTGGTAATCACCCCTTTTGCAGCAGATCAAGCTGCGTTCTTCGGCGAGATCTACGAGAATAATTTTGACGGGCAAGCCCTCGGAGTGGAATTCATCGCCCAGCGCACGACTTCCAGGATCTTCAAGTTTCAATGAATCGAACGGGCGGCACAATTGATGTGCCGCCCGTTGGAAATCCATTCGTGGATCACTTCACCCTTTTGGCTGAGACACCCTTTCCTCTGACGGTGGACTTCAAGCTTCTTCCGGCAGGCCGGCCCCTTGGTTTTGTAACCGGCCGTCCTGAAATTTGATTCCCGAACATCATCAATGCCGTATTCAAACTCTTGGTGGTCGTGGTTTCATCCAACCCGGTGCGATGTGAGAGTTCACGGATCATGCCGCTGGATTCCAGCATCCCCGTGTCGATCTTTCCCGTGCCCATCTGCTGCAACAGGGAGTCCAGGTCGAAGGTGTTCGAATCGCGATTCGACGTCGGATAATGCGCCAGTAATTTATGGACCACAAAGGAGATGATGATCATCGCGATCTCCGGCGGGATTTTCATCTTCCTGGCCAACTGCCCGACAAATGGTTGGAGCAAGGCCAGAATGGGATCGCTTACTGGAGGGGCGGTCTGTGCCACCTGATCCCCCATGATCATCTCCAGCATTCCCATCATGTCGCTCAAACCGGGGGAAGTCTGACCTCCGCTCTGAGGAGCCCATCCCTGCGGCGGAAGCGGTGCGTGACTGCCACTGCCTGATTGGGGCATTCCTGAAGGGGGTTCCAGGCTGTTCAACAGGCCTCCGATCAGGCTCCCCAACGGATCCTGTCCTGCTTGAGTGGGGGTGGATTTGCGGGATTCCACCAGTAGTTTTAGGATGTCTTCCATGGACATAGGTCATTTCTCCATCTTTTTGGTCATCTAAGAAGCGGTGCGTTTGGCACCGCTTCCGATTCTGTTTTTATGCAGTCGACCCCTCGCTGGAGGTTGGCTTACTTTCCGCGGAGGGCCCCTCCTTGCTTTCGCTTTTTTTCGAGGTGGAATCCCCGGACGGGGATTTGTGATCGGTGGCGTAGAAGCCCGAACCCTTGAAGATCACGCGCGTGGGTGTGATGATCTTCCTGAGCGCCTTCTTTCGGCATTCAGGACAGGTCTTCAGCGGCTCCTCTGTGAAGGTTTGCTGACGCTCGAACTCCACCCCGCAATTTTCACAACGATACGTATAGACCGGCATACCTATTCTCCTTGCCTAGCTTTCCGGAAACGAACTGCGGCATTATAGCGCGCCTGAGTGGGCATGGCAAGTCTTGAAAATCCGCGTGTTATAATTTTCTAATACTTGTGCGGAGGGCCGGATGATCAGGATCGAGATCATATATTGCGCTGTTTGACATTACACGAACCGGGCCGTGGGCCTGGTGGAGGATTTGCTAAAGAATTTTGAGCATGTGATTGAATCGGTGGCGTTGATCCCCTCGGACGGGGGCAAGTTTGAAGTCAGCGTGAATGGGCGGCTGGTATTTTCCAAATTGGAATCCCATCGGCATGCGGAGGCTGGTGAAATCGTGAACCTGATCCATAAAATGGTGGAAGGATAGGCATGGCAAAAAAGGGAAGGGTCTTTTCCGGAGCGCGCCCCACCGGCCGCCAGCACCTGGGCAATTACCTTGGAGCCATCCAGAATTATGTGGCGCTTCAGGAGCAGTACGACTGCGTGTACTGCATCGTGGATGTGCATGCGCTGACCACCGTGGAAACAACCGAGGATCTGAAATCGAACGCGTTGGAGATGGCACTGGACTGGCTGGCGGCAGGCATCCGTCCCCAGGAATCGATCGTGTTTGTTCAATCACATGTTCCGGAAGTCATGGAGCTGCACATGTACCTGTCCATGGTCACTCCATTGGGAAAATTAACCGACCTGCCAACCTTCAAGGAAAAAATACGGCAGCAGCCGGAGAACGTCAAATACGGCCTGGTGGGTTATCCGGTCCTGATGACGGCGGACATCGTGCTTTACAAATCCGATATCGTCCCGGTCGGCATCGACCAGGCACCGCACCTGGAATTTGCCCGGGAAGTCGTACGGTCCTTCAATCATCGCTACAACACCAAGGTGCTGATCGAACCGCAGGTAAAACACACCGAAATATTAAAGGTGGCGGGGATCGACGGCCGGGAAAAAATGAGCAAGAGCCTGAACAACCATATCGAGCTTGCTTCCACCCCCGAGGAAACCATCCAGCGAGTAAAGGATATGGTGACCGACCCGGCGCGCCTGCGCCGAACCGATCCCGGGAATCCGGATGTATGCAATGTTTTCACGATGCACAAGATATTCTCTTCGGCGCAGGAAATTGGAATGATCAATACCGAATGCCGCAAAGCCGGCATCGGCTGTGTGGATTGCAAAATGCTTTTCGCCGCAAATTTGAACAAACATCTGGAACCCTTCCGGGCGAAACGCGCCGATATCGCCTCCCAACCTTCGTTCGTGCAGGATGTTCTGGATGACGGCGCCCGACGGGCGCGCGCGATTGCCCAACAAACCATGACGGAGGTGCGTGAGGCAATTGCCCTTCCCTGAATCCGGGAATCGTCGGCACCTGCTCATCGTATCTCATGCGGCTGCTTATTCAACGGGTCTCAAAAGCCAGCGTCAGCGTCAAGGAACAGACCATTTCCCGCATCGGAAAAGGTCTGTTGATTCTATTGGGTGTGGGGCACGGGGATGGAATCTCTCAAGTTGATTTCTTGGCAGAGAAGACCGCGCATTTGAGAATCTTCGAGGATGAGCAGGGAAAGACCAACCTCTCGGTCCTGGATGTGGGCGGCGAGGCGATCGTGGTCTCCCAATTCACGTTGTATGCGGATACGCGCAAGGGCCGGCGGCCATCCTTCACCGAGGCCGCGCTGCCGGAAGTGGCTGAACCGCTGGTTCTTCGATTCATCGAAGCCTTGCGGGATCATGGCGTACCCGTTCAAGGGGGTCAATTTGGGGAACACATGCAGGTTGAGATCCACAATGACGGCCCGCTGACGATCTGGTTGGAAAAATAGTCGATCATGAAGCGTTTCGTGGGATTCCTAAATGCGAGAGACGGACGGATCGGATGGTTTCAAGGGATACTGCTCGTGGTCTACCTCTTCCTGCGCGTATGGACCACGCTGCCTGCGATCGATTCGCCGCGTGAACTCGCAGATACGGATATCTATCTGCGCATCTCCGGGGAGCCGATTTTGGGTCCTGGATTTTTGGAGGTGAAGCGTCCCTTTGTTTTTCCTCTGCTATTGAAGATTCTGGATCAGGATTTCACCGCAGTTGCCATGGCTCAATTGGGATTGAGTTTGCTGGCCTGGTTCTGCCTCGCCTTTTCTGTTTCGGCGTCCCTGCGCTACGCGTGGCTTAAATTGCTTGGCTTTGCAACGTTTTTGGCTTTGAGCCTTGTCCGTCACCTGGCGGGCTGGGATTTTGTGATGATGACGGAATCGCTCTCCCTGTCCACCTTCGTGCTCCTGATCGCATTCGGTATCTGGCTGGCGCGGGGATGGCGGAGTCACCTCGTATGGGGTGTGTGTCTCTCCGCCTTCTTTTTCGCCTTTGCGCGAGATACAAATGCCTATCTCCTGGCGATGGCAGCGGGTTTGATTTT
>VGNF01000236.1 GCA_016866195.1 Chloroflexota bacterium
TTTTTGCCTCACCCATCACGACCGCGATGTTGTTCTTCTTCATCAGGAAACCTACCCCCTTGGTGAGGCGGTCGGAATTCTGGCGCGAGCGTTTGAAAGCCGCGCCGTAATCCAGCTTGAGGTTGTCGAAGGAGAATCCGAAGTCCTTGCCGCGCTCACGCAGGGTGTGCGCCACTTCGGCGTTTTTAAGTAGTGACTTTGACGGAATGCATCCGATATTCAAGCACACTCCGCCGAGCCATTGCTTGTCCACGATCGCGACCTTTTGTTTCAATTGTGCGGCGCGGATCGCGGCTACGTATCCTGCCGGGCCGGCACCGATCACAACAATGTCGTAATTATCGGTCATGAGGATGTATCTCCAGGTTTTCAAAAATGTTGTGGTGCATTATACCGTTAACCCCTCTGATCCCTTTACTGGCATTGCTCTAAGATTTAGACGATGTCGGCTTCTCGGAAAAGGCTATAATTCCTTTGATGAATGGGTTCCCACTCCTGTCCATTCTTTTTGGTGTGGTCGGATTGATGGCCATGAGTTCGGCTGTTTTTGCAGGAATTCTTGGATTGGATAACAATCCGGGTTGGGGGAGGCTACGGATTGTGGTGCTGATTTGCGGGATTTTAATGGTAATGGGCGCGGGCTTCTCTCTCCGTTTCAATGATTGGTTAAAACGCGGTTTGGAACGGATCCGATCGTGGCTTGGAAGTATTTCCACAGTTGCCAGAAAACCGGGTACTGGCACGGCGGGATTTTTGAAGAGATATCGATTCATCACCCCTGCAGTCACCTTCGTCGTCCTATTGTATATATGGCTTGTCAGCTCGGGGACGTGGACGTCGTGGGTTTCCCCTACAAGATACTATGCAAACTTAGCAAGGGGCTTCCGAAATGGAAATTTGTACCTTCCGACCCGACCTGATCCCCGGTTGTTGGAACTTTCTAATCCCTATGATCCATCGATGCGCGGTGCCATCGAAATCCCTCCGGATATCACCCTTTACAACGGCCACTATTACCTATATTGGGGGCCGGTGCCCTCGCTCATCCTCCTTGCATTGCAGCCGGTCTATCACGGGCGGATTGGTGATCTTTTCCTGGTGTTTGGATTTGTATGTGGAATTTTTCTGTTTCAAGTCACCCTGGCTGCCCTGATCTGGGACCGTTTTTTCAATACCCTGCCAAGGTGGATCCTAACTATGTCGGTCCTTCTCATGGGACTGGCAGGACCTACACCTTTCATTCTCAATAATTTTTACAGTGCTCGAATCTATGAGGCAGCGATCACCGGAGGTCAGTTCTTCCTGATAGGGGGATTGTTGATCGCTTGGACAGTTGTTGACGGCCAATCATCCTCCTGGCGCCTAGCTCTCGCATCCACATTTTGGGCTTTAGCCATTGGCACGCGGTTTCTATTGCTGATTCCGGCCGGCATTCTGGCCCTTTTGCTTGTTGTGTGGATTGCGAAGATGCAGAGTTCAATGAACAAGAATTTGGTTGGTGTGATTTCGGCCATCCTCCCGTTGGTACTTGGCCTAGCGTGTTTGGGCTGGTATAACTGGGCCCGTTTCGGCTCGGTGACAGAATCCGGCCTGTATTACCAATTGGCCGGCTGGAACATCCAGGAATCCTATGGCGATCTGATGGATGTACGTAATATTGCGCAGAACATATACAACTATCTTTTTAATCCCTTTCTGGTGGATGCTCAATTTCCGTTCCTATTGCTCGATGCGGGTCGGCAGGAATCCGTTTTCTCGTTCCTTCCCCCATTGCCGATTTACGCCTCTCAATACATCACAGGCTTGTTTTATCTAGCCCCCTTCTTCCTTTACGCCTTTGCTGCCATGAAGATTATGATTCCTACAAACGCGGTGGGCAGGGATGATCCATCTCCCTTGAAATGGATTTCCTTGGCTCTCAGTGGCTCCTCTCTGGCAGCTTTCGGTTTTCTGATGATGTTTTTCTGGGGAGCTATGCGATACATGGTGGATTTCATGCCCTCCCTGATGCTGCTTGCAGTCATCGGATACTGGCAGGGCAGCCGGGCGTTCTCAGGTCAGTCCGGCCTAGACAGGTTGTATCATGCCCTGGGTATTGTGCTTTCCCTTGCATCGATACTCGTCAGTTTCCTGGTGGGGGTGTCGATTAACGATGCCCGCTTTGTCGTTCTACACTGGTTCTCGTATTAGGCTTTGCGGGACCCCTTGACCCGGCTTTTCCTCATAACCAACGTCTGACGTGTGACTTGTACGCAATATACTGAACCGAAAACTTGCCTTCCAGGTAGGTTTCCTCCTTTGTGATCACGAGCTGATTCATGGTTAGGGCATAAACGGGAGTTATTAGGATGCCCCAAACCATCCCTGAGAGCATCGGGAATCCGATCAACATCATGAGGAACCCGAGATAGATCGGATTGCGGCTGAAGCGGTAGATGCCTCCAGTGACCAGCGTGGACACGGAACCGTGAGGATCCAGCGTGGTGCGCGCCCTCCTCATTTCAAGGATTGCACCAAATCCGCACAGCAGCCCAGAAAGGATCAAGCCAAAGCCGGCATAACGAATCGAATCAGGCATTTCCCATGGAAGGGGCAGGACCCATCCGAACAGGTAGGCCGCACAGAGATGAAATAGAAACAACACGGGCGGGTGCACACGCGGATGGATGTCCGGATGGTCCATTTCCTGACTCATGCCCAGTTCTCCAAGGTCTCCTTGACCTTAGCAAGGAACCAGTCCGCCGAAGCGCCGTCCAGGATGCGGTGATCGAAGACAAAGGATAGGTAGACCATCGGGCGGATGGCGATGGCGTCGTCGATCACCACGGCGCGCTTTTGCATTGCGCCGACTCCGAGGATCCCGCATTGCGGCTGGTTGATGATCGGGAATGCCATGAGCGATCCGCTGATGCCGTGATTGGTGAGAGTGAACGTTCCGCCTTTCACCTCGTCGGGTTGAAGTTTTTTTGCGCGGGCGCGATTTGCCAGATCGTTCACTGTCCGCGCCATGGCCAGCAGCGACAGAGTATCCGCTCCTTTGATAACGGGGACGATCAATCCTTCCTCCCCGAGCGAGGCAGCCATGCCGATGTTGATGTTCTTATGAATCAGGACGCCTTCCTCGGTCCATGAAGAATTCACGAGCGGATAGCTCTTCAATCCCATGGCGATCGCGCTGAGGAAATACGCCGTAAAGGTCAGGTTCACCCCATCCCTTTCAAATGCGGGCTTGTTTGTAAAGCGGTGTTTGGAAACGTGCGTCAGGTCCGCCTCCATCACTGTCAGCACGTGTGGCGAGGTGGCCTTGGAGAGGACCATGTGCTCTGCGATCTGCTTGCGGATGATCGAATGCTTGATGAGCTGATCGCCCTCCGAAGGTCGGACAATGGACGACGGACGATGGACGGTGGCGGTCGATGGGCCATGATCCACTGTCATTTCTCCGCTCTGGACGAATTTCAATACATCGTTCTTGGTGATCCGGCCGTTCAATCCGCTCCCGCGGACTTGTCTCAGATCCACCCCGTGCTCAGCCGCGATCTTCGCAACTACCGGTGAAATGAAACCGATCTCCTGTTTGGAGGTTGCCGGATAATCCGTCATGGATGGTTCCGAGGCGGTCACTTTTGGCGACCCGACCTTTGATTCAACTTCAACAGGTTTAGTCGTAGGTGGACCGCCTTCTACTTTTTCGCCAGGCGCGCCGATGATAGCCAGCAATTCACCCACTTTTGCCGGAGTCCCCTCTGGAAGCGAGATGCTCAACACAACACCCGAGGCCGGCGCGGGGATTTCGGTATCTACTTTGTCGGTATTGACCTCTAGCAATGGCTCCAGTTCCTTGACCGGATCCCCAATTTGTTTAAGCCACTTGGTGACAGTGACTTCATCCACGCCTTCGCCTAATCTCGGGACGAGTACTTTGGTTGCCATAAATTCTCCAGTTATCAGTCAACAGTGATCAGTTGCTGGTCAATAATAATCAGTTGACAGTGATCAGTCATCGGTCTCGGTAAAGTAGTCAGCAGATCCTTCGCGTACTGAATGCGGTGGTTCTCCACAGAACATGTCTGATTTTTCCATCATTCCGCCTAACATGCGACCGATTTCCAGACATTTCTCAATCATATGAATGCTGGTGTTCTGATCGACGTACTCGCAATCCAAAGCAGTTTCAATCCAATGTTGAGTTTCCATTTGCTCCCCATCCGAGTCCGTTAATTTGCTAATGAAGTGCTTTTCGTATCTGCGTTTTGCCCATGCTTCAGCGATGTTTGCTCCGATTGATCGGGATGAACGGCGGATTTGATCCGTCAATGAGAACATTTCCTCTTTTGGAAATGATTTTGTAATTTTCAAGATTTCTTGTGACAACTGTCGACTCTTCTTGTAGACAACCAGATCACGAAAACTCTTGGCATGCGTCAAACCGCTCATGACATCTCCTATTTACTGATCACTGATTACATGATCACTGGATACTGACTCGGATCGACTTCATGCATCATTTCGTACACGGTATCGAACACCGTTTCTGCGTTCGGCTTGGACCAGTAATCCCCGTCGCTGCCATAGGCGGGACGATGCGCGGATCCGGAAAGTGTGCGCGCGGGTGAATCGAGATGGAAATACCCGCCCTGCTTTTCGATGACCTCCTGCAGCATGTAAGCGGTGGTGCCGCCGGGAACATCCTCATCGACAAAGAGAATCCGCGAGGTCTTTTTCAACGATTCCAGGATTCTTCCGTGAATATCGAATGGGAGCAGGGACTGAACATCGATCACTTCCACATCGATGCCCACTTTAATTAATTTATCTGCTGCATCCATGACGATTCGACAGCATGCACCGTATGTGATGACAGAAACATCCTTCCCTTCGCGCAACACCTCCGGGACACCGAGCGGAACAGTCATCTCACTGATGTTTTCCGGAAGCTTTTCCTTCACCCGATAACCGTTCAATACCTCGACCACGATGGCGGGTTCATCGGATTTCAACAGGGTGTTGTAAAAGCCGGCGGCGCGGGTCATGTCGCGCGGGACCAGCAGGTGCATGCCTCGCACCAGATGCAGGATGCCCGCCAGAAGTGAGCCGGCATGCCAAACTCCCTCAAGACGATGACCGCGCGTACGCACGATGACCGGCGCCTTCTGCCCGCCGGCGGTGCGCCAGTACAGGGTGGCCAGGTCGTCGCTCATGACTTGCAGCGCGTACAGCAGGTAATCGAGATACTGAATCTCGGCGATCGGACGCAGACCTCGCATCGCCATGCCGATCGCCTGGCCGAGGATCGTGGCTTCGCGGATGCCGGTATCCGTCACACGATATTCGCCGTACCTTTCCTGCAGACCCTTGAAACCCTGGTTGACATCTCCGAGACGGCCGACGTCCTCGCCAAATGCGATCAAGCGCGGTTCGCGCCTCAATGCGGCATCGAAGGCGGCGTTGATTACCTCGAATCCAAACATCGTCGGGGAGGATTCCGAATAAACGGGTTTAACCTCCTCCACCTTGAGCCCGCTTCCGGAGTAAAGGTGTGAACCGTATCGCTCAAGGTTGATGCGATCCTGTTCCTTCTTCCACAAGACAAGGACCTGCCTGGAGGGATGCATCTCGTCGCGCAGGATTCTCATCACC
>VGNF01000237.1 GCA_016866195.1 Chloroflexota bacterium
AGATTGACGATCAGTCCGCTGAGGGTAAACGCCGTAAAAACAGCCGGCAAGTTAAGCAACCCGAACAGACCAAACCCCAGCGCCGCGCCCAAGGACATGGCTTTGGTATACACAGCGCCGCCATTCTGTGCGGTGAGCGACAGCCCCACCAAGCCGATCGAACCGACTAAAAGCGCAGTGGACAACGCGTTGATCTCCGGTGTAACGCCCTTGCGCACAAGCGAGTAAATATACAACGGCATGGTTTGTTCCTGCACGCCCTTTGTAAAAGCAGTAATGAGGTAATCGTCCAACGAAAGGGTGAACGCCATCAACGCGCCGCCGATGATGCCCGGCATGAGCAGGGGCAACGTAATACGCTGAAAGGTGTTCCATTCGTCCGCGTACAGGTCAGCCGCGGCTTCCTCAAGCGTTTTATCGAAGTCGGCGAGCCGAGCACGGACGATCACATAGACGAATGGGATGTCAAAGGCAATGTGAGACAAAGTGATCGTGTGTAAACCTGTTGCAGCCCTCATTCCAAATGTGCTATTCAGGAAGGGGAACAAAGCTTGATTAAAGAACAACAGCAATGAAATGCCCATGACGATTTCCGGGATCACGATGGGAAGATACAAGTTCGCATCAAACGCCGTACGGAGTTTGAACCGGTAAAAATCCATGGCGAGGGCGGTCATAGTTCCGATAGCTGTCGAGGCGATGGTGGTAATCAAACCAACCAACAGGCTGTTACGGGCGGCATCCAGCAGTTCATCGTTTGCTGCAAGCGCTGTGTACCACTCGGTAGAAAATCCTGTGAACACAGCAATGGAACGTGTATTGTTGAAAGAGAAGATGATCAGAATCACAACAGGCAGGTACAAGAAACCGAACAACAGCGCGGCATTCGTTCCTAGAAGCCAGTTGCCAACCCGTGTCGAAAAACGCACCTTCTGTTTCGGGTAGACGGGGAATCGCGCGCTCACATCGCCCTCCTTGTCTCTTCCGTGGTGGAGCGGAAATAGTAGATGACACCGACCAACACCAACAGCATCAGGATCAGCGACATTGCCGAGCCGAAGGGCCAATTACGCGCCACACCAAATTGACGGTTGATCAGCGTGCCGATCATTTCCACTTTCCCGCCGCCCATGATATCGGGCGTGATGAACGCACCCACAACGGGAACAAACACCAGCACAAGCGCGGCAACAACGCCGGGCATGGTCAATGGCAGCATCACCTTTAGGAAGGCGCGCCATGGCGGTGCACCCAGATCCGACGCGGCTTCCATCAGGCTGTGATCGAATTTTTCTATCGAAGCATACATCGGCAAGATCGCGAACGGTAAATAGCCATAGATCAGACCAACGATCACGCCAAATTCATTGAACATTAAATCCAGCGGTTGGTTGATGATGTGAAGATTCGTCAGGAAGGTGTTGAACAGCCCCTCGGTAGCAAGTACTGATTTCAGGGCGTACGTGCGCACGAGGAAGTTCGTCCAGAATGGGATAACAACCAGAATCATCAACGCATCGCGCCAGATCGGTTTTTGTTTGGCGATGAAATACGAGAGAGGATATCCCAATAAAATACACCACAGTGTAACAATCAAACCGATGCGTACGGAATTACCGAAAATTCCCAAGTACAAAAACGGGTCGCATTCGGGACCGGCGAATTGCGAGGTGCATGCGTTGAAAAACTGAGCGTAGTTTTCCATGGTGTACACTGGTGGCAGTTTGATTCCGCCTGCGCGACCACGCTCAACAAAACTGATAAACATCACGATCAGGACAGGCAAATTGAAAAGGACGAGCATCCACAATGCGCCGGGACCGATCAACCCGAAAAGTTGCAATCCTTTTTTGCCGCGGAAATATTTGAGCATCGTGAGCCTCCGCTTATTCTGTGAGAATTCGAGGCGATGTGCGCGTAAACGAAACGGTCACTTCGTCACCGCTCTTCGCGATCTCTTTATTCGCCTGCGTTGCGTTTTGCTCGCGCACGCGCGCCTTGTGACTTCCTGCAAAACGGACGCCGTAATGCGTATCGGTTCCGATGTAGATGACTTCTTCGACGCGCCCTTTGAGATTATTCCCACCCTGGGCTTCTTTTTTCAATGTCAGCTTTTCGGGTCGTACTGCGACGGACACCTGCTGACCCGTAGTAAACGTCCTGCTCGATTCGATGTGTACCGTTCCCGACCCGGGCAGATCGATCTCTACATCTCTACCGTTTTGACCGCGCACCACACCATCGAGGAAGTTGGTCTCACCAATAAAATCGGCAACGAATTTCGTTGCAGGCCTTTCGTAAATTTCTTCCGGCTGATCAATTTGAAGCGCAACGCCGTTGCTCATAACCGCGATGCGGTCACTCATGGTGAGCGCTTCTTCTTGATCGTGAGTGACGTAAATAAACGTAATGCCCACTTCACGCTGGAGAGTCTTCAATTCCAATTGCATTTCTTTGCGAAGCTTCAAATCTAACGCGCCGAGAGGCTCATCGAGCAGAAGCACTTCAGGTTTGTTGATCAAGGCGCGGGCGAGGGCGATGCGTTGCTGCTGCCCACCAGAGAGTTGATTGGGCTTGCGCATTTCAATGCCAGGGAGCCGCACCATTGCCAAAGCTTCCGAAACACGTTTGGATCGTTCAGCTCGCGGAACGCCCATCATCTCCAAACCGAAACCGATGTTTTGTTCGACCGTCATGTGAGGGAAGAGCGCGTATTGCTGAAACACGGTGTTGACGGGTCGCTGAAACGCAGAGACCTGACTGACATCTTTGCCATGAATCAGGATTTTTCCATCGGTGGGCAACTCGAGACCCGCGATCATGCGCAGGGATGTGGTCTTGCCGCACCCTGACGGACCGAGCAGAGAAAAGAATTCCCCATCTTTGATCTGCATTGTGACGTGATTGACCGCCGATAAAATACCACCCTCTGGTGTGACAAACTGCTTGACGACATCTTGCATTTCAACTGCAAATTCACTTGCCATGTCTCTTCTCCTCAGCGCAGGATTTGCTTATTGTATCAATAATTCACTGAAAACCATTTTAACGTCGAATCGTTTTTGGGCAAGCCTTTGTTTTTCAGTCGCATCAACTGCTCAATAAAAATCCTCTTGCAGTATAAAGCTGTCTTTAGATTTTCGCATGGAGTTGTCCTGAACCGAGTGTTACTGCATTCTACTCGGTCAGGTAGCAAGAAACCTATATGCTCGCTTGTATTCGACTTTTGCACCTATTGAAATTAATACAATTTTGTGTTACAAACTTAATATTGTCGAAGCCGAACACTACAGACTTGAGAGGATAAAATGACTTCGAAATTTACACCCCCATTCTTTTGCTACTGACTGGCTTGTTGATTGCATCTTGCACGCTTGGAGGTATTACGCCGCAAACCAGTCTGGCTACTCCGTGCGCGTGGTGGATGGGACGATTCAGGTGGGCTTGCCGAAAGAATAAGGTACCGATCTACATCGGGAAATAACCCAGAGAAATAGAATGCCAGATGAAATTCGCGAGTTAGGCAAAATCAAGTTGGTGCAAATACAGCCTGCGGGCATGATCGTTGAAGTGCCAACCGGGTATTTTTACGACGTCACCCGCCGCGTGGAGGTGGATCAACTCAGCATCACATCCTTTGGCATCGAAGCGGATCTGCCCGGCGGCGAGCATGTGCTCGATATCCATCATATCAACCATCCCGGCAAAGCCTACAAGGACGATCTTATCTCGATCGGATTCACCGCCCATTACGCGGCGATGCGCGCCCGTTACGGCGACCATATGCAAGACGGCACCGCCGGTGAAAACATTATCATCGAAGCGGAGCGGGAGATCTGGCTGGAGGATCTCGGTCAGCAGGTTGGTTTTGAGAATGCCGAAACGGGTCAACGAACCTTGTTGGATATAATCCAGATCGCAGCGCCGTGCAGCGAATTTAGCCATTTCGTCGCCAAGAGTCAGCACCAGCCCCTGCCCGCGGATGAACTCAAAACCACCCTGCAATTCCTCAACCACGGTCGGCGCGGATTTCTGCTGGCGTTGGCTGAAGGGCAAGAGTCCGCCACGGTCCGCGCGGGTGATCGTGTCTTTGCGGTTTTCAAATCTGTGGAATGATTTTTGCTTTTCAGTGGGGTTACGGAAAGAATAACAAAGAACACTTTCCCCTTGTTTCATGTGGTAGCACCGCACTTAATCGTGGAGTCAGACTCTGTACCGTTTTTGAACTGCAAAATTGCGTTGAAAATGCCTTGAATCTGGCGGTTTTGGCACATTTTAGGGCTGTTTTTAAGCGTTTGATCTGTCGTACTCCCAAATTCAGCATGGCTCCAGCTTCTTTTTGGCTGAGGCGTTTATCCACACTTGCTGAATTACTTCCATGCGGCTAATTTCTTTCGTACCCATGTTCAACATCTCCATTTTCTCGTCCTCCGAAGGGGACATTTTAACTTGGGGCTAACACCAGTCGCACCTACTGCTCAATAAAAATCCTCTTGCGGTACAATACCATCTTCACATATTTTATCTACCCATACATTCATGTCAAAATAGGAGACCCGATGGATCAAAATCAATCCCAAAAAAATTCGGCAGGTGCCCTGCCTTCCCAAGCCCAGGTAGTAATCATAGGCGGTGGTGTAATCGGTTGCAGTGTAGCCTATCATCTCACCAAACTTGGATGGAAGGATGTGTTGATCCTGGAAAAAAAGGAATTGACCGCAGGCACCACGTGGCATGCGGCTGGTTTAATCGTGACGCCAAGCCATAATGACGTGGCGGTTGAAATCGCCACCTACACGCGCGAATTGCTCAAAACCCTGGAGAAAGAAACCGGCCAGCCCACCGGTTTCAAGGATATTGGTTATCTGCAATTGGCTTGTACGCCGGAGTGGTTGGAGGAAAGACGCCGCCTGGCCGCCTTCGTTAGGAAACTGGGGATTAGTTACCACGAGATTTCTCCAGCAGAGGTAAAAAAACTGTGGCCCCTTGCCGATACCAGCGACGTATTGGCGGGATTCTATACGCCGGAAGATGGGCGCGCCAATCCCATTGACATTACCATGGCGTATGCAAAGGGAGCCAGGATGGGCGGGGCAAGGATATTCGAGGGCGTCGAAGTTATCGGGATCAATAAGAAAGACGGGCACGTAACTGGCGTGATTACCGACAAAGGCGAGATCAAAGCGGAGATCGTTGTCAATTGCGCCGGACTATGGGGACGACAATTGGGGAAGATGGCGGGGGTAAACGTCCCGCTTCAAGCGGCTGAACATTATTATTTGCTCACCCAACCCATCGAGGGAGTGCATCCAAACTTGCCAATCATCGAAGATTTTGAACATTATGGATATATCCGGGAGGAGGTGGGCGGCTTGATGGTCGGGCTCTTCGAGCCGGTTGCCGCTCCATGGGGCGTGAACGGCATCCCAAAAGATTTTGCGTTTGGCGAGATCAGTCCCGATTGGGATCGCATGACGCCGTATCTTGAATCTGCGATGGGACGCGTTCCGGCGGTTAAAGAAGCCGGGATTCATAAATTTTTCTGCGGACCTGAAAGTTTCACGCCCGATGGCGGTCCTTTGTTGGGCGAGGCTCCGGAACTAAAGAACTTTTTTGTCGCCGCGGGATTAAA
>VGNF01000238.1 GCA_016866195.1 Chloroflexota bacterium
TGCAGAAGAGTCCGAGCAACTATTTCCAGGGCTTGCGTGGTGCCGATGGCAACTAGCGCCATGCATGCCGCCCGACGAACGGAAAGACTTGGAGCAGTTAATGCGCCTTCCAGGACAGGGACCGCCTTGGCGTCTCTCATCGCTCCCAAACCAAGCGCGGAAAGCTGCACCAATTCAAAGGAGGTCGTCCCTCCGAATTGCCGGAACAAGGTCGCTGCGCTGGGATCGTTGCTGACCACAAAGGCGGCCATCGCTTGCCCTCTCAGACCGAGCGGAATCCCTTCTGTTTGAAGGATCGCAGCAAGTGTGCCGAAAAGCTTTCCCCTCCACGGAGCGTTCCTGGGGGCATCCCTTAGCCATCTCGAAGCCCCAAAAAGTGGGCGGTGCATGGGTAGCCGTGAGAATTCCAACAATCTTTGAACCAGATTGCTCGCGTCTCCGTGCGCGGCGAAATAGCGCATGGCAAGATATTTTCCAGACCAATCCGGCTGATTGAGGATCACCTCTTCGGCAGCATAATTTGTCATGCCGCGTCCGGCCAGGAACCCGGCAAAGACGGAATGCGCAAATCGCATTTTATTGTTCGGGTACGAGACCAGCAAGCCGCTGGAGGTCATTTTTCCGAGCAATCCTGAGGAAGGAACGGATAAGACTTTTTCGGCTTTCCTGCCGCGGCCGGGTTTATCCGGTTTTTGGGCTGGGATTTCGGTTTGTGCCTCACCCTGCTCGATCGGAAGGTCGGTAGATGAGGTATCAATCGGTTCAAATGAGCGAACCCACTCACGCGCCTTTCTCGGGTCGAATACCGGCTGTGAACTGAGGATCACCTGCATCGCCAATGTTTCCAAGGCTGCCAACGGAGTGTTCGAGGGGGCAATTCGACGCACGTGCGTGGCTATGGATTCGAGCACATGCGGACCTAGGCTGTCGCCGGCGTAAGCTCCCCAGACCTTTAAAGTGATTTCCAATGGAGTTAGATTTCCAATGTCCTGGCCGATCCAGATGTTTAACAAAGTGGGATCGACTTGACCAGGTCCGGCTTGATTCCAAGCCTCCATGGCCACGGTCTTGCTCCACAACTCACCCCATTTCTTCATAAAGTTCTGCGTGGAGAAGTGGGACCAGGTCATTAAGGCAAGCGGTGCGAATCCAATCCCAACCAAGCCGTCGATGAATTCCGGTGCGCCGGTCATGACGATACAGTTTCGGGGATAATGTTCGAGCAGAATTCGCAGGTAATTTGTGATGGTTTGTTGATCTGCCGGAGGGATTTCGTCATACCCATCCAGCAAGAGCAGAGCTCGTCCACCACGGAATGAATTCTGAATGAAACCCGGTATGCGGCTGATCTCGAACATGGAAACGTGCTCTGAAACCGCATCAATAATGGGTTTTAGAGGATCCTTGGCTTCGGGCAATGGAAGGCTGAGATCGGCGACGTGAAGAAGAAAAGGGATGTGATCTTTGTGACCGCCCAGTTTCTCGTCATGGTTGGCAGCGAGGGAGGCGAGATATGCCAGGGCAACCGATTTTCCCACGCCAGGGTGACCAAGTATGACTATGTTCGAATTCCCACTCATGGCTTGTGGGATCGTAAGCGTTTGCGGGAGATATACGGCGGCGATTTCCGGCCAGGATGGGAGATGAGGAATGGTCTGGGTGACGACATCCTCGAACCTGGGTGGAGCACCGGGTTCCACTGCCGGGAGGGGGGAAAGCAGCAGGGGTTCCTGAATGATTTCATCCAGGGCGAAAAGGGGCGCAGCGAGGTGCAACCCTTGAGCCTGGCGATATGTGATTCGTCGATGGTTTTCCTCAACAGAGCTGGTCCGCCTGGATTGGGCGGACACATTTTGTTCTTTAAGATTTGCGCGCAACTCCTGCCAAAGCGGGCTGGCGCGGGAGACGACAAACCAAAGAATGGATGCCGTGAGAAAGCCAACGAAGAATGAGAAGGGTTCCAGGGCGAGGTTGGGCATGGATCAACCCATGTAGAGGATGCGGCCGCACGAGGGGCAGAATGTCAATTGGACATTGGACTTGGCATTTTGTTGCAGGGATTGCGTAAGCAGAACCCCGCACGCGTCGCAGGAATTTTCCGCGATGCCAGCCACGGCAACCCCCTTTTTTTGACGCCGTAGATTTTCGTATTGCCGAAGAAGTGCGGACTCAATCGGTTTCACCGAGGCTTCGCGTTCTTCTGTGAGTCGAATCATTTCGTTCTGAAACCGGGCCTGCTCAGTGAGCAGCATTTGATGTTCGGTCCCGAGGCGGGCCTGGAGCTTTTCAAGCTCGGAGGAAGCCTCTTTTAGGGCATTCTCGTGTGCTTCGACAGTTATCATCGATGCGAGCTCATTTTCTTCCAGTACAGCCAGCCGTTTTTTTAAGGATGCGACCTCCAATTGGAGATCCTGCAATTCCTTCGGGTTTTGAACCCTCCCGCTGTATAGATCGGATTCGGCTTTTTCGATTTTGCTTCGCTGATCAACTGTTTCCGCTTCGGCAACTCGGAATTCCTGATGGGTGTGATGCAAATTTCTGCGAGCCGCTTCAAGCAAACCTGAGGCTTGTTTGAGTTCCGCATCGTTATCCAGGATTTCTCTGATCCTGGCCAGCCCTGTTTCCACCTGATCAATCTGGCGGTCCACGCTTTGCAGGCGATACAGTCCGAGGGCGGCGCTCATAGGTTGAATTATATACGAGGCAGCCGAAAAACAAACCCTTTCCTCCCTGAATTGAACCGTATATCACTGAACTGCAATGTTGAAGTAATTGTAAACCGCCTGGGTGAGGTTCGCGATCAACGGGTTGGTTGTGTCCCAGATATTGTTGATCGGATGGTATGTGTAGATCGCGATCGCGAAGTTCCCGCCGGGAGAATAGACTATTCCCACGTCGCTGATATCGTGGACGGTTCCATCCGGAGCGGGTACATAGCCGTGTTTGTGCGGGACTAGGGTGCCATCCGGAACGCCCGCTTGTAGCAAGGATCCCAGCTTATCCTGTGCCATGAAATCGATCAACAGCTGACATGTCTCGGATTTGATCTTGTCTGGAAATGCGGCGATCAAGGCTCCGCCACCGCTTTGAGCGCATTGGTAAATATCGGTTAGTAAAGAACCCATTTCGGAGGGGGTCGTCTGAGAATAAGGATCGGGATCGGTGAAAACATCCGGGCGCGAGTTTCCCGGTGTTTCCCTGCCGGAGAGCAGGTTCGGTGCACCGAGATAGAAAAAGCCGCCGATAAAGGTGCTTTCGAGTCCGATGGCTTCCATGTTTTGCGTAACAAGCACCGGGCCGGTATTAGGCTCGATCCGTTCAAGTACGCGGTCCGTCGCGGAGTTGTCCGATTTGCCGAGAACGCGGGAGATGACCTCCTCCATCGCAGTATCCAAATCCGAACCGCGATTGATGAGGTAGGAAGCCACAATGGGAACTTTGATCGTGCTGGAGGCGGTAAAAGCGATATCCGGTTCGATGGGGATTTCCTGCTTGTTGTCCATGGCGAAATGAATTTCCTGACCAGTCTGCAGATCCACCATATAAAATCCAATGAGGCCGTCGAAATCAGATACGGTGACGATCTGTTTGAGGAGGATTTCCAACGTTTCGATCGTCGGGCGGGCTGACGCACTGCGGATGAAGGTCAAAGTGACCTTCCGGTTGTTAGGCGACCGGAGGGCATCACTGATCAGCAAAACAGCCCGGTCAAGGTCAAGCGACTGGCCGGGCTGGCCGGGCAGGAAAGCAGTCCCTCCCGGAATTGGTTGGGCAGGGGTGGGTGGCTGGTCGTAGCGGGCAGCAATCTCGTTCTGCAAATATTCTCTCAATCGATCCTCTGACACCTCGGAACTCAACGGGATCTGAGATGCAGGTGGTGTACGATTCCAAAGATAGTCCCAGAATCCACCCCAGAAAGGTCCCCCCGTTCGGCTGAGATCCGCCGCCGCAAGCATGGTTTCCACGTCAGGTTCAAAACCCACAACTCCAGGATCGATATGGATGGTCGCTTCGTTGTACATTGCCTCCAAGGGAGAAGTATAGACTTCCAGCAATCTTTGGGAGGCTTGTGTGGGGGTTAATCCCCCCACCGGAACACCGGCAATTGTCATTCCAGCCGGATAGCTGTTTCGCTGCCGGCTGTAACCGATAAGGGATAGGATGGCAAGTACGAGCGTTGCACTCAGGAAGAGGATTGAGATTCCCCGCAGGATTATGTTCGCATTACGATTTCTCAAACCACCTCCAAGCATATGACAAAAATCACAAAAAAAGTATAACACACCGCACCATGTCGCTTATGCTAGAATAGTTGTTGGACATCAACCCTGCGGCAACGGAAAGGTTGGATATGTTGCGTTCCTTCCTGATCTATCTATCGAAGGCGGTTTGGGCACAAAAGGTTGTAATGGGTTGGGGGTTGGCCTGGCGATCAGCATCACGTTTCGTTGCGGGAACCAGGTTGGAGGATGCGCTGCGTGTAGTCCGAGAGCTGAATGCCAAAGGCATCAACGCTACTCTGGATCACCTGGGGGAACATACAACCACCCCGGAAGAGGCTCAACTTGCGACCGATGATATTTTCCAGACTCTGGATGCCCTGGGGAGTGATGCCTCGCTTCGTGGAAATGTTTCGATCAAGCTGACGCAAATCGGTTTGGGATTGGACGAATCCTTGTGCGCCGAGAACCTTGAACGAATCCTGGGGCGGGCGAAGCAAAACCGCACATTTATTCGAATTGATATTGAGGACACCCCTTACACCGACAAGACCATCGGTCTTTACAATTTGATGCTGGGAAAGGGATTTTCAAATGTCGGGATGGCGGTGCAGTCCTATTTGTATCGCGCAGAAGCTGACCTGCGGAAAATGCTGGAGGATCAAACTCGTATACGGCTTGTGAAAGGTGCGTATAAAGAGCCGGCGGATAAAGCGTATCCCAGGAAGGCGGATGTTGATGCAAATTTTGACCTTCTGTCAAAAATGCTGGTCGATGCCGCCCGGTCAGTCAACTCAAAAATATCCACGGACGGCCGTGTCCCTCCCATTCCCGCCATCGCCACCCACGACGAGAAACGAATCGCATTCGCCAGGCAGTATGCGGATAAAATCGGCCTGCCCAAGGAAGGGCTTGAATTTCAAATGCTGTTCGGAATTCGCCGAGACCTGCAGGAGAAATTAACTCAACAGGGATACCCGGTACGAGTATACGTACCCTTTGGCACCCACTGGTATCCATATTACATGCGGCGATTGGCTGAACGCCCTGCAAACATATGGTTCTTCATTTCAAATTATTTCAGGGGGTAGTCCAATTGATCCATCGACAGACCTGAAACCAGATCGAAGGACTCACTTCCGCAGATTGGGCATTTAAACCCTTTTCCGTTTACAATCAAATCATGAATGCAATTGCCCTGGTCACCGGAGGCGCGCGGCGCCTCGGAAAGGCCTTTGCGTTATGCCTCGCTCGCATCGGATTCGACATCCTGCTTCATTATCATCAATCCGAAGCGCAAGCTCTCGAAACGGCGCAAGAAATACGACAGTTGGGTGTCCGGACCTATGAAGTGAAAGCCGACTTGAGGAATATCCATGGAGTGGAGACGTTTT
>VGNF01000239.1 GCA_016866195.1 Chloroflexota bacterium
TTTTATTACGTTCGATCTGGGATGTAGCCACACCGCCCAGGGTCTCGATGGCCAGCGTCAACGGCGTGACATCGAGAAGCAGGATATCCTTCACCTCTCCCCCCAGCACGCCCGCCTGGATGGCTGCACCAACCGCCACCACCTCATCCGGGTTCACCCCCTTGTGCGGATCCTTGCCAAAGAAGGCGCGCACCCGATCCTGAATGGCCGGCATGCGCGTCATGCCACCCACCAGGACGATCTCATGGATATCCCCGGCGTTCATCCCGGCATCGGATAATGCCTGCTTCACCGGCGCGATCGTCCGATCCACCAGGTCGGCGGTGAGCTGTTCCAGCTTGGCGCGCGTCATGGTCATTACCAAATGCTTTGGTCCGCTCGCGTCCGCGGTCAAATAAGGCAGATTGATCTCGGTTTGCATGACTGTGGAAAGTTCTATTTTGGCTTTTTCGGAAGCCTCCTTCAACCGCTGAAGCGCCTGCCGGTCGTTGTGCAGGTCGATGCCATTGTCCTTCTTGAATTCGGCGATCAAATGATCCATGATGCGAAGGTCAAAATCATCGCCGCCGAGGAACGTATCCCCGCTGGTGGCCCGAACCTGGAAAACCCCGTCCCCCACATCCAAAATGGAGACGTCGAAGGTGCCGCCTCCCAGATCGTACACAACGATGACTTCGTTCTTCTTCTTGTCCAGTCCATAGGCCAGAGACGAGGCAGTGGGCTCGTTGATGATGCGCAGCACCTCCAGGCCGGCGATCTTGCCGGCATCCTTGGTGGCATTGCGTTGCGCGTCGTTGAAATAGGCCGGCACAGTGATGACCGCCTGGGTGATGGTTTCGCCAAGGTACGCCTCGGCATCGATCTTGATCTTGCCCAGGATCATGGCCGAGATTTCCGGCGGCGAATACTCCTTTCCGTCCAGTTCAACGCGCACATCGCCGTTCGGGGCACCAGTCACCGCGTACGGAACGCGTTTGCGCGTTCTTTCCACTTCGGGATCATCGGATCGGCGCCCCATAAAGCGTTTGATCGAAAAGATCGTATTCTGCGGATTTGTTATCGCCTGGTTGCGCGCTACACGCCCGACGAGGCGTTCCTGGTTCTTGTTCACCGCCACAACGGACGGCACCAGCCGTTCACCCTCCGCGGAGGGGATCACCACCGGTTCGCCGCCGCTCATCACCGCCGCAACAGAATTGGTCGTGCCCAAATCGATCCCAATGATCTTTGCCATGATTTCAATTCTCCTGTGTCAAGCATCCAATCCTGGAAACGCCACGCACAAGCAACCAACACCTGGAACGTGGAATCGGTAATTTCCTATTTTGCCACCCTCACCATGGCCGGTCGAATCACGCGATCACCCAACCGATAGCCGTTTTGCACCACCTCGATCACCTGACCGCTTTCAAACCCATCCACTGCTTCATGCGAAATGGCTTCATGGAAGTTCGGATCGAAGGTCGTTCCGGCCGCCTCGATGCGAATCACTCCTTCGACTTCCAGGATGGACTGCAGCTTGCGGACGATCAAGTCGATGCCGCCGGCCCAGGTGTCTTCCGGAGGACGGTTCTGCATCGCCCGCTCAAGATCATCCAACACCGGGAGCACTTTCTTGATGATGTCGGGGTTCATTCCGGCATACATCATCTCGTTATCACGTTCGATCCGCTTCTTGTAGTTTTGAAACTCCGCCTGAGACCTTGCCCAGCTATCCTTGTACTCCACGGCGCTGGATTCCGCGGCTTTCAGCTGGCTCTTAAGCGACTCAACCTCGTCTTCAACTGGTGCGCCACCTTCGACTGGTTGACTTGCCGATTCCTCGAGGTTTTCGACCTGCTCGGGGTTTGCTTGCTTTTCTTCACTCATTTTTCATCACCATTGTTATCAGGATGACAGGAACTGCCCGTGCACCGGGGGAGCGTTCCTGAGGTTTCATTATTCTCCGCCGATCGTGTCGTTGACCAGATCGCTCAACAACCCCGCGACATAACGAACGGTCGGGATCGTGCGCGCGTAGGACATGCGCATCGGTCCCAAAACGCCCAACATGCCTGTGGCCAGGCCGGGGACTCCGTATCGGGCGATCACCATGGAACATTGTCGAAGCTCCTCCCATTCCCCCTCGCCTCCGATCAATACCTGCAGACCGCCCACATTGCTGTTCGTGGTCGTTCGCGCCAGCAACTCCTGCAGAGTGGAGCGTTCCTCAAACAACTTCAACGCGCGCCGGGCCTCATCCGATTCTGCAAACTCCGGTTCGGAGAGGACGTTCGTCAATCCATCAGTATAGATTTCACCGGAAACATTACTTGCCGTCCGTCGCAAATCCTGCAGAATAAGCAGCAGGATGTCCTGGTCGAGCGGGTCCGGACGAGTCCCGAGGGCGGATATTTCATCCACGGTCAGGCTCGCCAGCAGCGAATTCAACCGCGCAGCGGTTTGACTGAGTCGCTCCTGGGAAACCGGTTCGGCAAGGGTCAGGATCTGCTGCGAAACCTCTCCTCCTGCCATCACCAGCACCATCAGAACTTGCCGGCCTTGAGTGGATATCAACTCGACATGTTTGTAGCGGGATTGCTGGGCGTGTGGAGCGGTGACGACCGAAATTCCCTGGGATTGGTGTGCAAGGATGGAGGCTGCCAGGGTCATCCACTGGTCAATATCCGGTCGAGCCTGGTGGAATTGGTGGGCGATCATATGCTGGACAGACTCTGGCAGCACAGCGCTGTTCATCATCTGTCCGACAAAAAACCGATACCCCTCCTCGGTGGGAACGCGGCCGGCGGAGGTGTGCGGCTGCCGCAGGTAGCCCAGTTCCGTGAGCACGCCCATCTCGTTGCGGATCGTCGCAGTGGAATAGTCCAGGCGGTAATGACCCACCAGCCGCTTGGAGCTGACCGGCAGGGCGGATTCGATGTAATCCCGGATTATTAATAGAAGCAGGGTCTTCTGGCGTTCGGTGAGATCAGCCATATTCACAATTTAGCACTCCCATCTCGAGAGTGCTATTTTTCCGGAAACAATGATATCAGTTGAGATAGAGGGCTGTCAATAAGAGTAATGTAAGAAAAGCCGCCGAGTTGATAAAACCCTTCGACGGCTAGGGAACGGATTGAATTGGCCTCCAGGCAGCATCAAATTCGTCCCCTTCCTCATCCTTTGTCACTCGATCCTGGTTCCCACCGGAGGGCGTGGAATAGAAGATGGTCTGGTCACGTTCCCAACTGCTTTCATATGCCAGCCAGATCCCATCGGGAGAGTATTGGGGGTCTTCTGCATAGGCCACACCGAGAGTCAAGCGCAAAGGCGCGCTTTCCTCCCCGATCCTGAGCGAATACAGCCTGGGACGGTCAACGCCGCTAACATTCTGTTGATTGAATATTATCAATTGTCCATCTGGGGAATAAATCGGATAAGAATTGGTCTTTTCGGTTCCAGCGGTATACAGTTGCTGTTCATCTTCTCCCAGGTAGTTCATCTCCCAAATTTCAAAGTTTGATACACGACGGAAGATATAAATTATCCTGGTCCCTTCCGCCGACCAGGAAGCCTGCCGTGCAGGCTTGTCGGTGTCGGAACGCACCAATCGCAGCACCTCGCCGGTCTCCACGCTATAGGAGTAAATCTGCATGTATCCATTGCGCAGGGAGGTAAAGGCTATGTACTTCCCATCCGGTGACCAGGCTGGTTCAAAATCACCGCCCGGAGCGGTTGGCAATGGTTGCAGGCCGGTTCCATCCACATTGATGATGAAGAGGCTGGATTCCGGGTAGGTATCCTTCCGCACATCACAAGGGGAGGTGAAAACCAGGCGGTTCCCATCCGGCGACCAGGAGGGCTGACAGGCTCCGCCGGGCATGTTTGTTATCTGTGATTCCTGACCAGTGACAAGGTTCGTGTAATATATCTGAGGAAGCCCGGTGCGGGAGGAGGCATACGCCATTTGAAGATATTCCCCCCCAATCGGCGTGGGAACTGCGGACCCCAGCACCCCAGGGACCGCAGCTTGCGTTGCTCCTGGCGTTAGAGAGGATGCGGGCGTGGCCAATGAAACACCCGGCGTTCCATTATCGATCACTGCAGGAGAGGCCGCGGTTTCATCCTCGGTGGAGACCCCGGCTGGTTGGATCGGGAACACGGCGCGGGCGGCGAGCGGGATCCACTGCGGACCGAAGACCACTGACCCAATTAATCCGAGCACAATCAAACTGAACGCCGTGATCCCTCCAAAACGGAACAGGCGTGTGGCCTTCTGGATTTGCTTTTTACGCGGAGAGACGAAGGAATGTCCATCAATGGGTGTGGAATACTCCAGGATCGAGCCATTTTTCAAATCACCTTTTCTCTCGGTGTCCTGGAGCGCGGAGGGAATTGCATAGCTTACAGGCAGTTGCTGTGTGCGGGACAGGGAGTTGACCATGGCCTGCTTGAAGTCATCCGCCATCTGATATCGATCGCCGGGATCCACTTCCATGGCTTTTTCGATCGCGGTCGCAAGCCTCCGCGGAACCTCTGCATTGCGTTTACGCACCGGTGTGAGTTGGGCGTTGTCCATCGCGCGGGCAAGGCCATCCTCCGGGATCACGCCCGTAAGCGCCGCGTAAAGCGTGGCACCCAGGGAATAAATGTCGGTCCGCGCATCCGTGCGGGCGGTTCCATACTGCTCCGGGGGGGAGTAACCCGGCGTCATGGCGCGCGCCCCGGTGGTGGTTGCCTGATTTCCCTGGATCACCTTCGCCAGGCCGAAATCCACCAGGAAGATGCTTCCTTCGGGTGTAATCTTGACATTGCCGGGTTTGATGTCACGATGCAGGATCGCCGGCCGGCGAGTATGCAGATACGTGAGGGCATCGCACATGGCGGCACCGATGTGGATCACCTCGTCCGCGGGCAGGATGCCGATGCGTTCCATGCGTTCCCGCAAGTCCTCGCCCCCGATGTAATCCATGATCAGATACTGCCCCTCGTTCGCTATGACAAAATGATCTGAAACGCGCGGCAGATTGGGATGCCTTAGATTCGCTAGGATGACGGCTTCGAGGCGGAACTGCCGGGCATAATCCTCGGTGGTGAACAGATTTTCCTTGACCGCCACCTCCACTCCGAGGTTCTCGTCCACGGCGCGATACACCGAACCCATCCCCCCCTGACCGAGGTTTGCTTTGATCCGATATCGTTTATGCAGAAGGACACCGGGCTCGAGGATCATCAAATCCCTGTCACAAGGCACTTGCGGCCAGGAAACAAAACCTGCAAACGAGATGAGGCCGCCCCTCCAAAAGTGGATAACCCTGCTATTTTATCCTCAAGCATCACATTTTGCATAATCATATTGTTTCAATTCACCGGTCCGCCAGGTGGCATATAACACCCGAAGTGATTCAAGGAACCAGTGGCCTCCAGGTGGGGTCAAAATCCAAACCGGCATCTTCCGTCAGTCGGGTACGGCTGGCCCCGGTGACAGTCATGCTGTAAATGTCCAAATTCCCATCGGTCTCGGCGCCTTCATATACTAGCCAGAAACCATCCGAGGAATACTCCACGTCCTCGATGGAGAGTGCGCTGAA
>VGNF01000240.1 GCA_016866195.1 Chloroflexota bacterium
GGGGCCATCAACGCCAGAGCGCGCAAGGCATTCACCCACAGGGAGGTTTTTGCATCCCTTTGAGGGATTGACTTCCCCTGGATGGCGCGGGACGATTTCGCCCGGCGCTTAACTTTCTTCGATCGTGATGCGGATGATCTTGATTGCCGGTGCATTGGGATCGCTTGGATCGCGGGGGGCGATTGACATGAGCACATCCAAGCCTTCCACCACCTGGCCGAAAACGCTGTGCTTGTTATCCAGGTGAGGCGTGGGTCCATGGGTGATAAAGAATTGGGAGCCGTTGGTGTTGGGACCGGCATTGGCCATGGAGAGAATCCCCTGTTTGTCGTGTTTCAGGCTGGGGTGGAATTCATCTTCAAATCGATAGCCCGGTCCGCCGCGCCCGGTGCCGGTGGGATCGCCGCCCTGTGCCATGAAATTCGAAATCACCCGATGGAAGATCACGCCATCGTAAAATCCCTCACGTGCGAGGAAGACAAAGCTGTTCACGGTCTTGGGCGTTTTATCGGCGAAAAGCTCGATCACCATCGTTCCCGCATCGGTTTGCATGAGCGCCTTGTATTTCTTCTTGGGGTCGATCAGTATTGCCGGGGGGTTGTTCCATTGTTTCGCCATGGTTCATCTCCTTGTTTATTGATCCAACAATGATTTGATTCTTGCCACCACCATGTCCAGCGCGGCGGTGTTGAATCCGCCCTCCGGAATGATCACATCGGCGTAGCGTTTGGACGGTTCGACAAATTCCAGATGCATCGGTCGAACCGTGGACTGGTATTGCTTGATCACGGATTCGGTTGTGCGACCCCGCTCGGTGATGTCTCGCTGCAGTCTTCGAATAAACCGTACGTCGGCGTCGGTATCCACGAATAGCTTGATGTCGAATAAGTCTCGCAAACTGGGTTCGACGTAGATGAGGATTCCCTCGACCAGAATGACCCCGCGGGGTTCAACCGTCTGTGTCCGATCCGTACGGCGATCTGTTGAAAAATCGTAAATTGGGACCTGGATTTTCTGCATCTGTCGAAGGGCGACAATGTGCTGAATCAACAATTCGGTTTCGAGGGAATGGGGATGGTCGAAATTGACCTTTGCGCGTTGTGCCGGAGGCAGTCCTGCGCGATCTTTGTAATATGAGTCATGTTGGAGGTAGGCAATTCGGTCCGTGCCGACCCGGTTGAGGATCTCCTGCGCGACTGTCGTCTTTCCGGAACCCGATCCGCCGGCAATGCCAATGGTCAGCGGAGGTTTTGGATGCATGATGGGATTATAGCAAACAAAATCGCCGCGGTCGGTTCCGCGGCGGCTGAGTTCTGATTACGACCTTTTCATCCTTTGCGAAACCGCTTGCCAAACCGGGCACCGGTCATACACTCCCAGAAATGCGAGCAGAACACCTATGCCGGCTAACAACCAATTAGCCATCGCCATACCTTCCATTAGGAAGATCAGCCCGGCGCCGATCCGCAGTGTTCGATCAAATAGCCTGATGGAAACTTTAACTTCCCGTCCTTCGGCCATCGATTCCAACAAGGAGCGATAATCGCGTTCTTGCCTGGCGCCGGACATCCGCCCGGTTTCTTTTCCATCACGCACGGCGACGAGGGAGGGAATGCCATGCACATGAAATTGCCGGATAAGTTCGGGAGATTCATCTGCGTTGACTTGAAGCAAAAGGACGCGTTCATTGAAATCCGTGGATATTCGTTCCAGGATGGGTTTGGTTTTTACGCAGGGGCCACACCAGGGTGCCCAAAAATCGAGCAAGACCGGAAGGCGGGATCCTTTATGAATTTCCTGTAATTCAATGAGGTTCATTCGGGCCGTTGATCCTGAAGGAAGGATAAGACAAGACCCGAGTAAATTGCACTGCCGATGACGAAAGTCAAACGGATTTTAGGCGAACGTATCGGTTTTCCCAGGTGGCGGTTTCGATGCGATCGTTCTATTTATCGTAAAGGAAGGCCAATCCGACCGTACCAGGCCCGGCATGAGTACCCACAACCGGGCTCACTTCCGAAAGAATCTTCTCCACAGGGCTCAATTGCTTGGCAGCCCGCTCCAGCAAAACCCGGGCATCCGCTTCCGCATTCGCATGCAGTGCAGCGATGCGAATCCCTTCCTTTCCCTGGACGCGTTCGACGAGCAATTCAAGCAATCTGTCGTGAGCCTTATGCCGGGTGCGGATCCGTTCAATGCCCTCCACCCTGCCGTCTTTCAGAGCCAGGATGGGTTTAAGGTTGAGCGCAGATCCTATGAAGCGGGTTGCACCGCCGATCCGCCCGCCTCGATGGAGGAATTCAAGTGTGTCCACGGCAAAAAACACGCCGGATCGGTCCCGCGCCTGTTCCGCCACGGCAACACATTCCTCCAAACTGGCGCCTTGTTCCGCCGCGCGCGCAGTGGCAAGTGTGATAAAACCCAGCGACATGGACGTGGAAAGGCTGTCGACAATGGTGACCCTGTCTCCTGCCGAACCCATGAGTTCCCTGGCTTGTTGCGCCGATTGAATTGTGCCGGATAATTTCGCCGAGATGAATATTCCAAGGACGGAGAATCCCTGATCCGCGAGGGGTTGAAAAATGGACTGCATCGTGGCGGGGGATACCTGCGAGGTCGAGGGCATGGTTTTGGCAGATTTCAGCCTCTCATAGAATTCTTGAGGGGATATGTCCACCCCATCTTGATACGATTGATCGCCCCAAATCAGTACCTGTGGGGCGACGGTAATACCGTATTTCGCAACCAGGTCAGGGGGAAGATAGGAAGTACTGTCGGTAACGATCGATATCCTTGACATCAACGACCTCCTTTTGCCGGGGCTGGGATTTTGTGTTATTTTACACGCTCAAAGCGATTCCTGTCTCCGAAATTGGTCAATTAGCCTCATGGTATAATTCCTTCGGGCAGTTCGTATATGCATCAAACCTGTTCAAGGAGCTCGGTTTGGCCTTCAACCCGATCAACTGGCTGTTAGGCCTTTTTTCTCTGGATATCGCAGTTGATCTGGGGACAGCAAATACTCTTGTTCACGTACGAGGCAAGGGGATTGTCATAAATGAGCCTTCCTGGGTAACTGTGGATAAAAAGCTCCGCCAGCCGCTTGCCATTGGGCTCGAAGCCAAGGAGATGGTTGGGCGCACCCCGGGCAATGTAGTGGTCGTACGGCCGATTCGGGATGGTGTGATTTCCGAATTCGATGTGACGCAGGTGATGCTGGAATACTTCATTGGCAAGGTGCACGAACAAAGCATGGTTCCGCTGCCGCGCCCGCGCGTGATCGTGGGCCTCCCGACCGGTGTGACCGAGGTCGAAAAACGTGCCGTGTACGATGCGGTCATGGCGTCCGGCGCCCGTCAGGCGATGTTAATTGAAGAACCGATCGCGGCAGCCCTCGGAGCCGGCCTTCCGATCGGGGAGGTGCGCGGTTCGATGGTGGTGGATATAGGAGGAGGCACCACCGAAGTGGCGGTCATGTCCATGAGCGGAGTGGTGGCCTCGCGTTCCCTGCGTGTGGCCGGCGATGAAATGGATCAGGATATCGTCCAGTACCTGCGAAACAAATACAACCTGTTGATTGGCGAAGGAATTGCCGAGCAGATCAAATGGCAGATCGGGTCAGCTTATCCCTTGCATCCGGAAAAAACGGTGGAGGTGCGCGGCCGCAACCTGGTTACCGGTTTGCCGGAAACCGTGGAAATCTCCTCTGTCGAAGTACGTGAAGCCCTTTCGGGTTCGGTACAAGTGATCATAGACACCGTGCGCGATGCGCTGGATGAGATTCCTCCGGAGATCGTCTCCGATTTGATGGACATCGGAATCTGTCTCGCAGGCGGAGGCGCGCTGCTTCAGGGATTGGCAGACCGGCTTACTGATGAGTTGAAGCTTCGAGTCTGGGTGGCTGAGGATCCCCTCACCTGTGTCGCCCGAGGCGCAGCCATGGTGTTTGAAGAAATGGATTTACTCGGCCGGTATCTGGTAGGATTGGAACGTGGCAGTACTCGTCATGTCCCCGTCGGTTAAATTTCATCCGCGCGACGGATGACCGGCGAAGTATCCTCGAATGAATTCCCGGGTTTTACAGACGACGATCACCTTTCTCGTTGTGGGGGGGATCCTGTTACTTGCGCTCAGCGGTTTTTTCGGCTCAGCCTCGCGCCAGTTTAGCAGCACAATGGTCAATCTTCAAACGTGGTTGGCAACCCGCTTTCTGGGATTGCAGGATTTCATTACCGCGCCGCGCGATATTGTCACCCTGCGCGCCCGAAACGCAGAGTTGGAGTCCCAGGTATCCCAGCTTCAGGCGCAGGTGATCGAACTTCAGCAGCGGGTGAATGAAACGGAGATTCTGGCTGCCCTGGTGGATTTTTCGCGAGCCAATCCGGAAAGCACTTACAAGGCGGCAGCGGTCATCGGCCGGGATCCAAGCCCGTTCCTGCATTATGTCATCATCAATCGCGGGTCGAACGATGATATCCGCCGGGGCATGCCGGTGGTGACCAACCAGGGATTGGTGGGCCGGATCGATGCCGTGATCGCGGATGCAGCGCGCGTCCAATTGATCACCGATCCGGCGTCTGCGGTCAATGTCTATCTTCAGAATGCGGTCACGGATGCCGTCCTGGAGGGATCCATAACCGGCGATGTCTCCCTGGATATGATCTCCCAGGATTCCGTCGTAGAGCCAGGCGATCTGATCCTGACCTCGGGATTGGGAGGTGGATATCCACCGGACCTGATCCTCGGACAAGTGGTTACCCTTCGTACATTGGAATTCGAATTGTTCCAACAGGCGACGGTGCAACCGGCAGTGGATTTTTCTCGTCTGGAAATTGTTCTGGTCATCACCAACTTCCGACCAGTGGATATCGCCCCGCTTCAACCTCAATCCTCGCCCTGAACCAAGCGATGCGCAATATTGTTGCCTTTCCCATTCTCGGCCTGGCGGCTCTCTTGCAATCGGCTGTCATCGGTCAGATTCAACTCCTCTCTGGCTATGCAGACCTGCCAATGCTGCTGCTCGCCGCCTGGGCGCTCCAGGATCGGGTGAAATCTGCCTGGCACTGGGCTGCGGCTGCCTGCCTGATGGTTAGCTTCCTTTCGCGGCTGCCCTGGCCGATCTATCTTTTTGGCTACCTTGGAATTGTGTTTATCGCCCAAATCATGCAAAAGAGAGTGTGGCAGGCGCCAATGCTGGCCCTGTTCGGCGTGACCTTCGCTGGGACGATCTTCATGCATTTGTTGTCTTTTGCCATCCTGCGCTTATCTGGCACACCATTCGCAATCATGGAAGTGTTAGGCTTGATTACACTTCCCAGTCTTTTATTGAACATGTTGTTCTCCATCCCTGTGTATGTCATGATGCGCGACCTGTCCAGGTGGGTGTATCCGATCGAGGCGTTCGAGTGAGCACAACATCAGTACCGCGCACAGCCAGGTTTGAGAGCTGGCGGCTGAATTCCGTCTATGGGGTAGTGCTGCTGGTCTTCGTCGTGCTCCTGATGCGGATGGTGAATTTGCAGGTCTTGCAGGGTGAGGAGTGGATTGAGCGCGCCATCGACAACTAC
>VGNF01000241.1 GCA_016866195.1 Chloroflexota bacterium
ACTTGAAGAGCGAAAGACGCATCTTATAAAACTCTCAGAGCTCGAACCATTCGAGCGGCAGGCCCTGGTCGTCTATCGCAGCCGCGCGGCCAGCCTTTCCGACTGGATCGCGCTGCTGCGGACTGAGTTCGAGAAGACCAATGGCCGCGACCAGGCCAGCCGGTCTTCGCTGCAGGGAGTGCTGCTACGACTCGAACCACTGGCAGAAGGCGAGATGCTGCGCATGTACGGTCCGGGCTATGACACGATCTCATTCGAAGACCTCGGGCTGCTCGGTCCGGAAAACGACCGCTGGGGCGTGACGGTCATCGAGGGCGGCGCGGAGATGGACGAGTTCTCGAAATCGGCCTTGTTGTCCCTCGCGGCTTCGATCCTGTATCTGGACGCCGTCGTGCGCCGGCGCGAGACACTGGGCGGCGCGCAATTCCCGCCCATGCAGATCTTCTTCGAGGAAGCGAACAAAGTCCTGACCGGGATCGAATCCGGGCCGGCCTCGGACCGGGAGGGTGCCTCCGCAAGCCAGACAGCGCAGATCTTCCTGGACATGTGGCGCGATGGCCGCAAGTACAAGTGCTTCCTGCATGTGCTGGCGCAAACCGTCTCGGAGCTCCCCGCCGGCATTTTGTCCTCCTGCAACAACGGCTTCTTCGGCCAGACCAAGAACGACCGCGACCGGCAGGCAGTACTGGCGCACATTGCCCGCAATACGAAGGGATTCGTCAACAGCGAGTACGACCGCTTCCTGGCGCGCATGCCGATTGGCATGGCCATTGCCAAGCTGGGCTATGCCCAGGACATGCTGCAGACCGAACCGTATCTGGTCCGGCCTCTGATGCTGACGGTGCACGAACCCAGCGATATGGAAATTCACCAGCAATCTCACCTGCTGGGATTGATGGGATAACAATTGGAGGAACATTCATGAGGAAACCACGAAATTCTTTTCTGGTGATCGGTGTTCTGGCGTTGATCGCCTTTGGCCTGACCTATGGGCTGCTTTCGAGCGTCGTTCAGCCACTGCCGGTGGTTGTGGCCAGGGTTGACCTGGCTGCCGGCACGCGCCTGACCCCCGACCTGCTCGAACTTAAGACTCTGCCGCGAGGCGGGGTACCGGTTGGCGCGTACACGTCCATCGAAGATGCACTGGATAAAGTCCTGACCACTGCCCGCGTGGCCGGCGATCCGATCAAAACCTATGTCGCCGGCGAATCGGAGGTCTCAGCCGGCATCCCCGCGCAGCTCGCGCCCTACAGCGTGGCGATCTCCATCAAGGTGGATCAAGCCACAGGTCTGGCCGGGATCGTGCGGCCCGGGCAGCGCGTGATTGTGATCGGCGTGATCGACCCTTCGCGCATCCAACAGGGAAGTTATCAGACGATCACAGGCCAAGCGTATCCATTGCCGGACGAGTCCAATCCATTCGTAGAACGCACCCCACTCCCGCCTACTCCCACCCCTCAGCCTCCCCCGGCCGCGCTGGCGAGAATCGTCATTACCGGCCTGCGCGTGCTGGTCGTGCCACAATCCTTCCGGTACGAAGAGGTTCCGCAAAGCGGGGATGGTGATGGCTTCCTGCCAGCCCGCACGACATCCGGTCTGCAGGATGAAAGCGTGATCCTGCTTGAAGCCCCCGTTCCCCCAGTCGAAGTCGCCCCTGGTGTGGAGGTCAGTCCAGCGGAGCTTCTCGCATTGCTTAACCAGACCGCAGTCGTTCATCTAGCACTCGAACCGGCTGAAGGTCTCTCGATCCGTGTTGAAACCCTTCCAACCGTGGACCTGGCCGAACTCTATGAAAGCTTGAGCGGTCGTCATCTGACCCCATAAGGAGGAGACATGCAGGAGAAAATTCCGGTCGGCATTGCCGGCCCGGATCTGAATCAGATCTCGCGTGAATACACCAACCTGGTGGCCAACGACAATCGCTTCGTGCTCTCCCAGCTTTCCAACAGCTGGCGCGCCCTGCTCGATGCGCTCAAGGAGAACGAACCCAATCTGCTGCTGATCTACGCCGACCTGGCTCCCGGGCCGGATGCGCTGGCGTCGCTTCTGGCCGGCCTCAAACGGTCCCTGGCCATCGTGCTGCTGCCTCAAGCCTGGGCACAGGTGCAGGGCAGCATCGAAAAAATCCAGACGGTGCGCAAGGTCTTCATCCTGCCGGCTGCGCCGGCCGAGGTGCTGAACTATGGTTACAGCGCGGTGCAGACTGAGATCGCACGCACGCGTACCATGGCCCCATTGCAGCACATTGCATCGACCGGTCCGGGTGCAACTGCAGTGGGGACGCGCGTGATCGCTTTTGTCTCTACCCAGGGTGGTGTAGGCCGTTCGACACTGGCGGAGGCTGTGGGTTTCGAGCTCGCCGCGCGGCGGAGCATCCGCTCACTGTTGTATTCCTTCGACCTGGCAACGCCGGCACCGTTGCGCCTCGGTGCGCGCTACGCACCAACCGCGGCGGAGTTCCTGCAGCGGACCGAGGGTGGCTTTCGCGACTGCATCCAGACCACGCCCGACGGCCTGGACCTGATCATCGCACCTCCCGAATCGACCGCGCACGCTGCGGCTGCGAAGGATGGTGAGCAGGGGAAGATCCATGCTTTGGTGACCGAGGCTTATAAGAACAACTACGCCGCCATCCTGCTTGACCTACCTTGCGGCGAGTCGGCCTGGATGCTGCAGCCGCTGCGAGCAGCAAGCACAGTTTTGCTGATCTCACGTCCCACGACGGAAGGTGTGCGCGCCGTGGGTCATCTATTGAAACTGCTTACCGAAGTCGTTGGTTCGCAGCACCGTTTCGGCCGGGACGCCTTCTTCCTGGTCCTGAACCAGCGCACGCCAAAGTCGATCTACACGGCGACGTCCTTTTCCGGGGAGGTTGCCAAGTATGCCGGCTGGTCCCCTCCGGTGCTAACCACCGTTGATTACGATCCTGCAGTCGCTCGAGCCCAGGATGACGGACGGCCGGCAGTGATTGCCTCGGAACCATTGGGGCGCGCCGCCGCGACCTTGGTCGAGACTTTCTATGGATCGGCGCGTGGAAAAGAATCCCTGCGCAAGGGATTCAAGATCGGCGGATTGAAGATCCGCACTTCGGGATGATAACGCTATGGTGATGGATCTCCTCGATCCATTAACTGCATCAGGCGGGATGGATGATGGGTCGCGCGCCTCAGTCCTGGACGAGGTGATCGATTCCGTGAACCGTGAGTTCCCGGGGCAGGTTCTACGATCTCCGAATGAGGCCGAACGCGAACAGGTCGTCACACGCATCCGCTCGCTGGTGTCATCGGGCTTTCGTTCACGCGGGCTGCCTCCTTCATCCACGGAACAGGACGGGCTGGTGGAGGAGATCGGCCGGCGGGTGATGGGCCTGGGTTTTCTGGATCTGCTCCTGCCACCGGTCCGCACGGATCTCTCCGAGATCGCAATCTATTCCAGCGGCCTGATCCAAGTCATGAAGAAGGCCAGTGTGCGCTGGGAGGATATGGATCTAACCGTGGAGGCTGGCGAAGTCTGGCGTGTCTTGAACTTGATTCTGGGGCCACAGTCCCGCTCCGTGAACGAGGCGACACCGTCCGTGAATGCCAAGCTTCCGGCCACGCGGCACAACCCTGGCGGCGGACGCATCAAGGTCTTGCACCCGGCCATCGCTCCAGGTTCAGGGTATCCATCGGTGAACATCCGTCTATTCGAGCAGAAGCCTGTACTTCCCGAATGGCTGTTGGAACGGGGCGTGATGTCGCCTGAAATGATGGAATTTCTCGGTGAGGCGATTCGGTCCGGGCAACGCATCCTGATCTGCGGTGCGACTCGTACTGGAAAGACCACCCTGCTCTCGGTTTTATGCAATTACCTGCCGCCGGCCTGGCGCATTGTGAAGATCGAGGATCCCGAGGAGATCTGGATCGACCGCAAGACGGTTCAGACGGTGGAAGCACGCCCCAAGATACCCGGTTCGGAAGTGCCGGCCTATACGTTGGCCGACGGCGTGGACGATGCCATGCGCATGTCGCCGGATTATTTAATTGTTGGGGAGGTGCGCGATGGGCGCGCTGGGATGGCGCTGCTTCGAGCCTTGATGACCGGTCATGCTGGTGCCTGTACCCTGCATGCGGACAGTCCGCGGGAAGCCTTCGAGCGGCTGACGACCCTGATGGGCAGCGACATGAGCGTCTCGCCGCGTGATGCGGCGCGCATGATCGCGGCCAGCGTGGATATTTTGGTTCAAATTGGGATAGTGAATGAGGAACGAAAGGTTACTTCGATTGCACGGGTGGACAAAAAATTGCATAGCGGGGAGGTATGGTTTAATCCGCTTTGGAAACACGATGAATCCTCCACGCACATCCATTTGAATTGGGTGAAATCCTGATTTCCACTTCTCCTAACGTCTCGGTGGCAATCGTTACCTCTCTCCCACGTCCAGTTTTGATCCCTTTTCGTCCTGCTGCACGGGATGATATGAAATTGTTTGTTTCTCCTCAGGTGGTTGATGGATGGCAAGCGGATCATGGTGGTTTCAGTCCCTCTTCGATGGACTGTTTTCGACCAAAAAGCTGCAGTTGTCTGCATTTGAGGATTGAGCATCCATACGGTCGTATTTTGGTGCGGAGCGACCAGTCTTCACACAAGGATTGCTTGCTCGAATGACAATTCTCCTGAAGACCCATGTTCTGACCATTTAAGCAAGAAGGACCAAATCCCTTGGCACACTTCCCTGGACTGAACCGGGCATCAAGTTTGCAGGAAGATATCAATGCCTCTTATCCATAACCTTATCCGTGCAACCTTTTCAAATGTTTTTTCGCAAGCTGGATTCGTTTCGCTTGCTCCGGGTGTCCATCTGCATAGTAAAGGTAATGATCCCAAAACTTGATTGCGCTGGGGATGGAATCCCCGGACTCCAATACAGTACCCATGAATTCAAAAAATGCCGCCAACTCATACATCTCCTTAAGCATCTCTTTGTAATCGAGCGCAACTTTATACGGATAACGATTTAACATCCCGCTGGAGATGCAGGGTACCTCTTTCTGACCGGTGGCTTCTTCGATATTCTGGGCGATTTTCGCAATGGCTTCCAGGCGGGTTCGCGGGTCACGGCTAAGTGTTTTCGATGAAACTGGTATATCAAGCTCACTCAAAGCATTAATGGCAAGCTTTAATTGGTTCAACCCATCGGCTCCCATTACCCTGCCTAATTTCTGATACAGATCGCCATCTTTGCTTTTTTCAGCATCTTCGATGGCCCGAACGAATTCATCAGGGGAGATCGTCTTTGTCTTAAGATACTTGTTTAGCAGTCTATTAAGGTTTTCCATGGATTCACACTCCCTGCCTTTGTTAGCCGGTTCAGGATGGTTTGATCGCCACCCGATTGTTTCGTCCCTGATTGGCCGCAAGCAAATCATCAATTGCGCATTTTCCAAGATCATAGATCCAATTGACCGTAGCGTCGACAACCTGCACCAGGGTGTTTCCAGAATCCAACTTAAGTAGGTTCTCTTTCAACACTTCCATCCGGTCTGCAGGTCGAGGATGATCGTTAGTTGACCGTGAAAC
>VGNF01000242.1 GCA_016866195.1 Chloroflexota bacterium
GGCCGGGCAAGAAACCGATGCAGAGGACCAAGAGGAGGATCGAAATTCTTTTAAACATCCGAGATTTCGATTCTGTCGCCGATCTCATACTCGGAGAACCGATCGGGATGCAATTCCAACGTGAATTTGGCGGATTCCTTGGGTAAGTACGCCGGATGCCAGGACCTTGCAATAGTCTTGTCTACAACTTTGAAATCACCGCTGATCCAAAACACAGCCAAGTCGAAGGGAACAAAAAACATGTGAATGGATGTGCTCATCCTCGATTCGCGGTTTTCGACGAGCAGCAATCCTTCCTGCGGATCCAGGTGGGATCGAAACATCAATCCGCGCAATTTGCAGAAAAAGGATTCGCAATATGCCACCCTGGCTGGGGACCGGATCGGGCGTGTTCGATTGTACACGGTTACTTTGGAGGGCATTTGGTTTCAAAATGAAGGCGGCTGTCCGCCGCCATCGAAGCCTGCCGCTTGTTTCTTCAGGCGGCTTTTTGTTTAAAGACTTTCTCGACGCTGTCCATCAATTCCTGCGGGCTGAAGGGTTTTGCCAGGTAATCATCCACCTTGGCAATATGCAATCCGAGAACGCGGTCGATGTTCTGAGCCTTTGCAGTTACCACGATGACGGGAATGTCGCGGGTGGATTTATCGGCCTTCATTTGTTGGTATACTTCCCACCCGTCCATTACGGGCATCATCAGATCGAGCAACACCAGATCCGGATGAATCTGCCGGACCTGACGAATTCCCTCCACGCCTCCGGCTGCTCCCTTCACATTGTAACCACGACGACCAAGTATCAACCGCATCAAATCGATCATTTCCGGTTCGTCTTCGATGCAGAGGATGGTTTTTTCGCTCACGCCGCTCCAAAAATTGAAATAAAGTGTACCATAAAAGAGGGCGTCAACTTGATCAAGATCATCACGTGGAATGTCAATGGAATCCGTGCTCTTTTAAGAAAGGGCCTCCTCAGGTGGGCATTTGAACAGCAGCCTGACCTTTTATGCCTTCAGGAGATAAAAGCCAGACCTGAGCAGTTGAATCCCGCATTATCAAAGGAATTGAATTTACCCTATGCCTGGAACCCGGCTCAACGCCCAGGATATAGCGGGGTCGTCACTTTCTATTTAAATGAGCCTCGCGATATCGTCATGGGGATGGGGGATCCCCGTTATGATGTTGAAGGCCGTATCGTTCAAACGATCCAACGCGGATTCCGCTTGTTGAACGTTTATTTTCCGAGTGGTTCCAGCGGCCGGACGCGCGTGGATTACAAGCTGGCTTTTTACGGTCAATTGCTGGATGTGTGCGACGCGCTGCACAAGCGAGGGGAGCACCTTGTGATCGCGGGGGAGGTCAATACTGCCCACCAACCAATTGATTTGAAGTATCCGAAGCAGAACCGAAACACCTCCGGTTTCCTTCCGGAGGAGCGAGAGTGGATTCAGCGGTATTTGGAGCATGGATTTGTGGATGCCTTTCGCCACTTGCATCCCGAGAAAGCCCAATACACCTGGTGGACAAACCGGGTGAACGCGCGCGAGCGCGGCATCGGTTGGCGGCTGGATTATTTCCTGGTTTCAAGCCGCCTTTTTCCGCACGTACGCGATGTCGTCATTCACGACGAGGTGCCGGGATCGGATCACTGTCCGGTGGAGATGCTTCTGGATACGCTGGATTAAATTTCCCTTGGCGCTGGAGGACGCGTTAGAGAATCATATAATATTTTGTCTGGACACCGCATCTTGAGGAGGGGCTTGGTATAATCCCTTTGAATGTAGGTTTTGGAGGATTTCTGTGAATTCACGTGGTCAATCTTATTTTGTCTATTTCCTGCTGATCGTCGCCATCGGTGCCATGTTCTTTATGGGTTATCGTGACAATGTGGGCACTGAAAAAGCGGTCACCATCAACCAGGTGGCTCAAGCGGTTCAAAAAGGGGAGGTGGCCCGGATTGTAATTGAAAGCGATGATCGTATTCGTGTAGTTTATGAAAACGGAACGGAAAACGGGGTGGAGTCCCGCAAGGAACCGAGCGCGACATTAGTTGAACAATTGCTCAGTTTGGGCGTTAGCACGGAGCAGCTTAACCCCGAGAATGTTGTTATCGAAGTCAGCCCGCCTTCCATTTGGGGAAGCATCCTCAGCAGTGCGCTGTATATCCTCCCGCTGCTGTTCATGGCGGGATTATTCTGGTTCATCATGCGTCAGGCTCAGGGATCGAACAATGCCGCCATGTCGTTCGGAAAGAGCCGCGCCCGCATGTTCAGTGGAGAGCACCCTACTGTTACCTTTTCCGACGTAGCCGGGGCGGACGAATCCAAGCAGGAACTGGCCGAGGTGGTCGAATTTCTTAAAGAGCCGCAGAAATTCATCCAACTCGGAGCGCGCATCCCCAAGGGAGTATTATTGGTGGGGCCTCCCGGGACCGGTAAAACACTGCTGGCCAAGGCAGTCTCCGGCGAAGCGGGAGTGCCTTTCTTCTCCATCTCGGGGTCGGAATTCGTTGAGATGTTCGTGGGTGTGGGGGCAAGCCGGGTACGCGACCTCTTCGATCAGGCCAAGCGCCATTCACCGTGTATCGTATTTGTCGACGAGATCGACGCGGTCGGTCGTCAACGAGGCGCCGGCCTCGGCGGTTCTCACGACGAACGCGAGCAGACCCTCAATCAGATGCTGGTCGAGATGGATGGATTCGATACGGATACCAACATCATCATCATTGCCGCCACCAATCGCCCGGATATTCTGGATCCTGCGCTTCTGCGTCCAGGTCGTTTCGACCGCCGAGTGACCCTTGATCGACCGGACGTCAAAGGCCGGGAGGCAATTCTAAAGGTTCACGTGAAGGGCAAGCCGCTGGAGCCGAGGACCGATCTGGCATCCGTTGCGCGCGGGACCCCGGGCTTCGTCGGCGCCGACCTGGAAAACCTGGTCAACGAAAGTGCCATACTTGCAGCGCGACGCAATAAGAAGGCCATCGGTCAATCAGAGATGGAAGAAGCCATCGAGCGGGTCGTCATGGGGCCGGAGCGAAAATCCCGGCTGATCTCCGATGAGGAGAAGCGCATCATTGCCTATCACGAAGCCGGCCACGCCGTAGTTGCCAATGCGATTGCCGAGGCCGATCCGGTTCAAAAAGTGACCATCGTCGGACGTGGCCAGGCGGGTGGAGTGACCTGGTTCCGCCCGGACGAGGATCGCGTGCTGATGTCGCGCAGGAAATTGCTGGCCACTCTTGCGATGGCGTTGGGTGGTCGCGCGGCTGAAGAATTGGTCTTCGACGACATTACTTCCGGCGCATCCAACGACATCGAGCAGGTGACGCGCATGGCGCGTGCCATGGTGACGCGCATGGGCATGAGCGCGGAATTGGGTACGATGGTCTACGGCCAGAAGGAGGAATTGATCTTCCTTGGACGCGAGATCTCCGAACAGCGGGATTATTCCGAAGCTGTCGCTGAGCAGATCGATCGCGAAGTGCGCAAGATCGTGGAGGAGGCCTACAAGGTGGCCAAAGGATTGGTGAAGAAATACCGCAAGCAGCTCGACCTGGTCGCCAAGAAATTATTGGAAGTCGAATCGATCACCCGCGAAGAGTTCGAAAAACTCTTCCCGCCTCCGGCAGGAAAAAAGAGCGGAACCCCGCAGGTTGCCTGAAAAAATCCCCGAGCGTGATCTCGGGGATTTTCATTTCCTACTGGCTTTTTTCCTTGTGCTGCCTTACCAATTCACGGCGCAGGATCTTTCCCACGGTGGTCTTCGGCAGTTCGGTGCGGAATTCATAATGAGTGGGCACTTTGTAAGCGGCGAGCTTGTCCTTGCAGAAAGACTTTAAATCTTCCTCTGCCAGGGTTTCGCCGGCCTTTAGCACGACCCAAGCCTTGACGGTCTCCCCGCGGTAAGGATCGGGGATGCCGGCGACTCCGACTTCCATGACCTTCGGGTGTGCAGCGATGACCTCTTCCACCTCCCGCGGCCAGACCTGGTAGCCGCCGGGTTTGATCAACTCCTTCTTGCGATCCACGATATAGAAGTAGCCGTCCTCATCCATGCGGGCGATGTCGCCGGTAAACAGCCACGTTTTGCCGTCCTTGAGTTTTCGCAGGGAATTGGCCGTCTCGGTCGGCATGTTGTGATACCCCTTCATCACGTTTGGACTGTTGATGACGAGTTCGCCCACTTCGCCCACCGGCAGCACTGTTTCTCCGTCATCCAGGCTGATGATCTCACAATCCACGTTGGGGAGCGGCAGGCCAATGGAACCGGTGCGGTTTTCTCCCAGAAGGGGGTTGCAATGTGTGGCAGTCGGTGCTTCGGATAAGCCAAATCCTTCGAAGACGACACCACCGCTCAGCTTCTCGAACTTCTCCTTGGTCTCGCGCAGCAGCGGGGCGGAACCGGAGATGCAGGCCTTGATGGAGGACAGGTTGTACTTTCCGGCCGCAACCTCCGGGTGATTGTTGAGCGCATTGTACAGTGTCGGTACACCGGGGAAGATCGTGGGTTTGAATTTGTTGATGTTCTCCAACACATCCTTCAGGTCACGCACGTTGGGGATCATGACCATGCTGGCCCCCCCGGCCATGGCGAAGTGCATGCCGGCCACCATGCCGTAAACATGGAAGAGCGGGATGCCCATCAGCACGATCTCATTTCCCTCTTCGATGTTGACCATCCAGTTCTTGATCTGGAGCGTGTTGGCGACCACGTTATAGTGCGTCGCCACAGCGCCCTTGGAAACCCCTGTCGTGCCGCCCGAATACTGAAACAATGCCGTGTCGTCCGGTGCGAAATCCACGTTCGGTCGGGGTGCGTTCTTGTACTTGGCCAGCACATCCTGGAACCAGATATCGCCGTCCCGAAGACCGCCTTCGATCCGGAAGCCAGCCTTTTTCTCGCGCGCCAGGGTAAACAGGACGCGCAGGACAGGCGGAAGCGTTTCCTTCAGATTGGTCACGATCATCTTCTTGATCTTGGTCTTGGGCTGCGCCTTTTTGATCGTTTCGTAGAAATTCGTCATCACAAACATGAACTCAATTCCTGCATCGCTGGCCTGGTATTCGATCTCCGGCGGCGTATACAGCGGATTGGTCGCGACCACGACACCACCAGCCTTGAGGATGCCGAAATACGCCATGACGAATTGCGGCGTATTCGGCATGAAGATGCCCACCCGATCACCCTTCTTGACCCCCATATCGGTTAGGGCAGCCGCGACGCTGTCTGTGATCGCCTTCATCTCACTGAATGTAATGACCGCGCCTTTGAAGATCGTGCAGGCGCGGTCGGGATATTTGCGTGCAGACTCCTCCAGGAAATGGAACAGCGGCACTTTTGGGACCTCAAAAGTAGGGGGCACCCCCTTGTCATAATGCGTAAGCCAGATCTTCTCGCTCATCCTTCCTCCTCCGTGTAGGGTGGTTGCTCTATGCAGTTAGTATATACGTGAAGATAGCAAAAGTCAATTACAACACCCTGGAAGCCAGTGAGTTGCGGATGAAATCGATGATTTCCGATACCACCCCCCCC
>VGNF01000243.1 GCA_016866195.1 Chloroflexota bacterium
CCTCGATGGTCATGTGAAACTCCTTTCAGATGATTGCGAGGCCGGTCAGCATCGCAAATCCGCGACCGTTTCTCAACCACAACTCGACCGGATGTTCACGTATATATCCGTGCCCGCCGAGGACTTGAACACCTCGGTCGGTGACCATCAAGGCCATGTCTGCAGCGCCGGTGCAGGCGAGGTAGGCCTGATGAAAGGCTTCCGGCTTGCCATTGTCCAGCATCCATGCCGCTTCCCAGGTCAGCAGCCGCATGGCCTCGATCTCGGTGGCCATTTCCGCCAGCATGAAGGCGATGGCCTGCTTTTGTGCGATCTTCACACCAAAAGCCTCGCGATCCTTGGCATAATTCTTCGAATATTCGAAGGATGCTTTCGCCACTCCTACGGCAGCCGAAGCGGAGGCCAGTCTCATAGAGGCGAGGACGGGTTCAAAGTCGTGGCCTGAAGCGCCGCCCAAGCGGTTGGCTATTGGGACCTTCACCCCCTCCAACCGTACGCGGTACATGGGCAGGGCGTTCAATCCCATCAAGTTCTCCCGTTCATCCGAGATCGTCAAGCCGGTTGTGCCTTGTGGAACGACAAAACCCTGCGTTTTCCCGTCCAGGTTGGCATAGATCAGCAGGGCTTTGGCTTCTTTGGCAAAAGGCACAAAGGCTTTCTCACCATCGAGAAGGTAATCAGATCCTTTTAGTCCTGCCTTTGTCTTCAACGAGTTGGGGTCGAAGTCGAAAGTGTATTCGATCAACCCGGCGGTGTACGGAGCCCACTCGCCCTCGACGATTCCGGGGAGATATGTTTTCTTTTGTTCCTCGGACCCAGCCAGCAGAACCGGTATGGCAAACAAGGCGGGTGCCATGAGTCCCAATGTTCCGGCCAGGTCGCCGCAAGCCATTTCTTCAAGCGCCAGGACGCTCGTTACCGCGCTCCGCTCGCCAAATCCGCCGTACGATTCCGGGATGGACGCCTGAAGCAGACCCAGTTCCCAACCCTTGTTGATCAGTTTCAAGGGAATCTCCCGTTGTTCCTCCATTTCATGCGAGGCGGCTCGCAGGTCATTTTCTGCATATTTCCCCACCGTTTCCACCAGCATCAGTTGTTCTTCATTGGGTTCAAAAGAATACATGCATGCTCTCCTTTCGCGATTGAATTCACCAGACCATTCTTGAAATCGGGTCCGATGATGGACGTTCGGCTACTTCAATAATCCATTGAACAGCAAATGGGTGTACTCCTCGGCGATCCCATTGATGGATTTTTCCCCATCCGGCCGGTACCAGGTCAGTGTCCAGTTCATGAAGCCCATGAGAGCCCGCACCGCCATGCGCGGATCGGGGCAGTCAAAGACCTGCTCGCGCACACCCTGCTCAACGACCTCCCTCCACAGGCGCTCGAAGTTATCCCGTCTGGGAACATGGCGCGCGTGGGACTTCTTATCGAGCGATCGGTGCTCGAAAAGCAGGACAGACGAAAGATCGGTGTTATCTGCCAGTACGGTCAGATAGGCGCGGATCATTTCGCGCAATTTCTGGTCGGCTGGAAGAGGCCGGTTGGAGATTTTGGATATGTAATCGGTGACCAGTCCCAGGGCTCGTTCCAACAGATCCAGCAGGATTTCCTGCTTGGAGGAAACGTGGTGATACAGGCTGGCTTTTTGCAGGTTGACCGCGGCTGCGATATCCGACATGGACGCGCCATGAAAGCCCTTCTGGCGAAAGACCTGCGCGGCGGCATCGAGGATATCGTCCCGGGTCATGTATCTTCCCTACCGAACGGTAGGTAGGGTGATAATAATCCCTAATCCACAGAACGTCAAGGATATGTCAACCTGTCAAACCTCCCAGCTTCTTGTACTCCGCCCGCTATTAAATGCTATAATGACTTGCATGACCGAAACCCCGATCCCATCCAATACAAGAGAAGAGATCAAACCAGAAGACCTTGCGCAGAAGAGCGAATTGGAGCGCCGGCAGAAGACGATCATCGCCGGCATCATTGGCGGGATCGTTTTTCTACTTGCAATGCTCGGGATTGCAATCTACTTCCTCCTCCAGCCGGCCACCCCCACCGACCGGATCCGCGACGTGTTCATCATCGTTGTGGCGCTTGAGTCGCTGGTCATTGGCGTCGCGCTGATCGTGCTGATCGTCCAGCTCGCCAGTCTGATCAACCTGCTCCAAAATGAGATCCGCCCGATCCTTGCTGCGACTACCGAGACAGTCAACACCTTGCGCGGAACAGCTGAATTCCTGGGCGAAAGTGTGATCGAACCGGTAGTCAAGCTGAACAGCTACCTGGCGGGGTTGCGCCGTATGTTAGAATTGCTGGGAATCAAACCCAAATAACTGAACATCCACCTATTAATAAAGGAGAATGCCATGTCTGACAGAGACGAGTTTGGGGCTTTTTTGGTGGGTTTTGTTGTCGGCGGCCTTACAGGCGCCGTCGTTGCGCTGCTGTTTGCGCCTCAATCCGGCGAGGAAACCCGCGCAATGATCAAAGACAAGTCCATTGAATTGAGGGACCGCGCCGCAACCTCCGCCGAAGAGGTCATCGCCCGGGCGGAAGCCGCAGCCGCCGAAGCCCGCTCGCGCGCCGAAGAATTGGCCCGCGAAGTGCGCGACCGTGGGAAAACCGCCCTGGATGCAATTAGAAAGACAAAAAAGGAATCCGGCGAAGCGCCGGCCACCACCAGCTAGTCTGCACGCGACTGACTTGAACTCGATTCTTCAGTCCCCCCTTGCCATCGAAGGGGGGACGAAGATTCGAGGACGCAAAATCATACTCACACAACGGGGGCGACTTCCCATTCACACGAGCAAGTGACGAATGGGATGGAATGATCTCATTTCACCTCAGGGAACGCAGAGCGACAAAGGTGAGTTGGTGATTTCGATTGTGGAATGAAACGGGACCTTGCCTTCAGTCTGATCAATCGTCTTCTGCAGATCTTCTTCCACCTGCTGTATCATTCCCTTGCGGGCGCGTACGATCTCGTCGCTGCCGTCGTTTCCTTTGGCCATTGGAGATCGTGGGTCCTAACCGTCATCCCATATATCCAAGGAACGGTTGTGCTGGAGTTGGGACACGGTCCGGGACACCTGCAAAAGGAATTACTGGATCGCGGCCGGTCTGTGATCGGATTGGACGAATCCGTCCAAATGGGCCGGATGACCCACCGGCGCATTGGACCATCATCAAAGTTGATTCGCGGACTTGCCCAGTCGCTCCCCTTTGCGGATGAATCCTTCGATAGTGTGCTCGCCACCTTTCCCTCCGAATACATATTCGACCCCCCTACTCTTAAGGAGGTCCGTCGCTGTCTGCGCAAGGGTGGACCGCTGATCGTCCTTCCCTTTGCCTGGCCCAAGAGCCGCGCGCTGGCATGGTTGTATCGAATCACCGGTGAGGTGCCCGCCGATGGGATCGCGACTCTTTCTGAGCGGATCAGGAAGCCATTCTCCGAGGCGGGTTTTCACACCAAAATACAAATGGTTGAAGTAAAATCCAGCAGTCTGATGATCGTGATCGCGGAAAGGAGTTGAGGTGTTCAAAAAAATCAGGGAACCGGTCAACAGCCTGACCCATTGGGGGGGAGCCATTCTGGCAGTGATTGGCTTGATCGCTCTGCTTCTGGCAAGTTGGAGCCGGCCGGCCAAGTTAATTTCCATCATCATTTATGGACTCACGCTGATCTGCATGTTCTCCGCCAGCGCCACGTACCACATGGTGCGCGTAAAGGAGAAGGCGCTGGAAGCCTTCCGCAAGTTCGACCATGCCGCGATCTATCTGCTGATCGCCGGCACATACACACCGTTCTGCATCAACGCCTTCAGTGGATTCTGGAAATGGGGTTTGCTCAGCCTGGTTTGGTCGCTGGCGGCAATCGGAATTGTGGTCAAGATGTTCATCATCCGGGCTCCGCGGTGGTTGAATGCCGGCATTTACATCTTGATTGGCTGGCTGAGCGTTGCGGGCGCGGGTCAGATGTTGGAGGTCTTGCCGGTATGGGTTCTGGCATGGCTGCTCACCGGAGGGGTGATCTACACGCTGGGCGCGGTTGTGTACATCACCAAAATATTCAACTTCATTCCCGGAGTTTTTGGCTTTCACGAGGTCTGGCATATCTTTGTTTTACTGGCAGCAGTAGCTCACTTCATCGCTGTCCTTGGTGTGGTGTTGTAAAGGGAGGCTGGTATGTTCTTTGGAATCGATCTGAGGACCTTTCTGCTCTTCCCGGTTCAGGATGCCGAATCCCGTAGACGCTTTCTTGTCGGCTGCCTGGTTTCGCTATTTGCGATGATCGTTCCAATCCTTCCCTATTTTTTTCTCATGGGGTATGCCGCTCGAATCGCCAGGCAAGTCTTCCGAAACGAACCTCCGCGCATGCCCGCCTGGGACGATTGGCAGTCCCTGTTCGTTGACGGTGGGCGGATGTTCGGCGCGCGATTCATCTATTCTTTACCGATCCTCATTCTGACCCTCCCATTGATGATCTCCTTTTTCATCCTCCCGTTCGTCATGATCTACCTGGACGAAACCGCAGACAACGCAACCGTCAGTTCGATCTTCCTGTTGTATTTCCTCGCCATCATGGGTTTCTTGACCATTTTGGCTCCGATATCCATTGTGGTTTCGGTGATCATTCCTGCGGCCGAGATGCACACCGTGTCGAAGGGCGAGTTTGCGGCCGCCTTGCGGGTACGGGAGTGGTGGGGGATCTTCCGCTCGAACATCGGCGGCTTTGCCGCCGCCTTCGCAGTGTATATCCTTGCCGCAATGGCTGCATCGTTTCTTTTCCAAATCGTCATGCTCTCCCTGATCCTGATCTGCCTGATGCCCATCCTGCTCCCCGTCATCACGATGTACCTGGTCCTGATTATGTACACCACCATCGCTCAGGCCTACCGCGATGGCGAAGCCAGATTCTCCACCAGGGAAAACGCGCCCAATCCCATCCCTGCCTAAGTCATGCGGTTCTGCATTCCTAATGAATACAAATAAACGAAAAGCCTCAGGGTTTTTACTCATCCTTGCCATGGTCTTTCTCGTGCTTGGAATCAGCACCGACAACACTCTTTTCACCTGGTTGGCAATCGCCCTTGTACTGGCTTCCCTGATCCTTGGAGGCAGGTGGTTGAGAAAACGCCGGTAAAAAATCGGCACCAGCCCTTTTCGGAGAGCAGGCAAAGTTAAATCATCAAAGTATTGTAAGTCCGATGCTTTCCCCCAAGCCCCCTGGCTATCTTAACCTTCGTTCCACCATATCGGCGAAATCCTTCGAATATCGGACGGCATCGAACAGCCAGTAGCGGGAAGTGACCAGGTTGCGGTCCACTTCTACGTGCGGAAGGGGGATCGTACCCCGCGTGAATTGGGAGGTGGTGCGCAAGGCGCTTTGAACCTCATCTTCCACATACATGTCATAGGTCCGGAAGCGCCTGCCAAACAGCCAGGAGGTGGAGGCATAGCCGATTCTCTCCAGCAGCTTGGTCAGGGCGGTCACCCGATAATCGAAGATCACGCTCCGCCC
>VGNF01000244.1 GCA_016866195.1 Chloroflexota bacterium
GGCACGGTATCCTTCGTAAGAGTCTTTTCGGCCGAGAACGGCGTCACGCTCACGCGATGATCGATCCACATCGCCGCGCTGTCCACGATCGGTATGATCCAGAACAGGCCCGGACCCTTCAAGCCCTTGAACCTGCCGAGGCGCAGCACGATCACCTTCTCCCACTGCGCCGCCACCTTGATCGCGAACAGCAGATAGGCGGCGATGCCAGTCAGCGCCAGGAGGGTGCCGGCGATGAACAGATCGGACATGTTCAATCCATCCAGCAGCCAGGCGATCTTGATGGCACCGATCAACACGATCGTGAACACGAAAACCGCGATGGGCGGGATGTGCGTATCGGTCATCCCGGATTTTCTCTTTTCGACAGCCGACTTGACGAACTTGGTATCCATGTCTTCATTCTCCTTGTTGACTATTCCTTCTCTCCAGCCTTCGCCTCCTTCACCGACTTGAGGCGGTCTCTGACCATCTGGCTGACCTCACGCTCCGAGAAACCCATGCGAATGGCCTCGTTGAGAAACCGCCGAGTGAGCGCCTCCAGCGATTCGCGCCGCAACTTTTCGGTCACCTGCGGCGGCGGGATCTCCAGGATGTACGTGCCGCGCCCCTGCTGGGTCGAGATGATGCGCGCCTCATCCAGCAGACGGTAGGCGCGAGCCACGGTGTTGAAGTTCACCCGCAGTTCCTGCGCCAGGGCGCGCACTGTGGGCAGCTGATCGCCCGGCTTGAGGATCTTGTTCGCCAGCTGGCTTTGGATCTGCTCCACGATTTGAGCGTAGATCGGCAGGCCGGAGCGGAAATCCAGATGAAGGCTGAGCCTCTTTTCCGCCATTGACTATCGTCTCGATTGTACTAATTGTATCATTGTAATAATTGTATCCATCCTGCCGAAATTGTCAAGAGCCGCCGGAGGGGTTGCCTCAACCACCCTGAATCACACATTCGAGCATGCCCCTCACCCGCCCGCGGCCCAAAAAGTGCCTGCATGGTAGAATTCAGGCGCATGCAATAAAGGAGTGAAGAAAATGCAAGCGAAGACTGGTACCTGGACCGAGAAAAAGGGGCTGGCTCAAATGTTAAAAGGCGGCGTCATCATGGACGTGGTGACAGCGGACCATGCCAAGATCGCCGAGGAGGCTGGCGCGTGTGCCGTGATGGCGCTCGAACGCGTGCCGGCCGATATCCGCGCGCAGGGCGGCGTGGCGCGCATGTCCGACCCGGAACTAATCTTAAAAATAATGGACAGCGTTTCGATCCCCGTCATGGCGAAGTGCCGCATCGGCCACTTCGTGGAGGCGCAGATCCTGGAGGCCCTGGGCGTGGATTACATCGACGAATCCGAGGTGCTCACGCCGGCGGACGAGGAACATCACATCCTGAAGCACGGCTTCAAGGTGCCGTTCGTCTGCGGCTGCCGCAACCTTGGGGAGGCCCTGCGTCGCATCGGCGAGGGCGCGGCGATGATCCGCACGAAGGGCGAGGCCGGCACCGGCGATGTGGTCGAGGCGGTCCGCCACGCGCGCACGGTGATGGGCGCGATTCGCCGCCTGCAAACCATGGGCGAGGATGAGCTGATGGCCTTTGCCAAGGAGAACGGCGCGCCGTACGAGCTCGTCAAAGAGACCAAGCAGCTGGGTCGCATGCCGGTTGTAAACTTTGCGGCCGGCGGCGTGGCCACCCCTGCCGACGCGGCCATGATGATGCAGCTGGGCATGGACGGCGTTTTCGTCGGGTCGGGAATCTTCAAGAGCGGCGATCCGGCGCGGCGCGCAGCCGCCATCGTAAAAGCTGTGACGCACTATCAGGATGCCTCGATCCTCGCCGACGTGAGCAAGAACCTCGGCGAACCGATGGTCGGGCGGAATGTCTCACAGATGCCGGAGATGGAGAAGATCGCGGGACGCGGCTGGTAATTTTGACCTCAGACAATGGACGATCGACCATGGACGATGGGCCATGGTCCGCGATCCTTGACCCAACCATGAAAATCGGAGTGCTCGCCCTGCAGGGCGATTTTGCAGAACATATCTCCATGCTCAAACGCCTGGGGGTGGAGACGGCTGAAGTCCGCCTGCCCGAACACCTGAAAAACCTGGACGGCTTGATCCTCCCGGGCGGCGAATCCACGACGATCGGCAAGCTCGCGATGGCGTATCAGTTAATGAAGCCACTGCAGGAGTTCGGCCGGGATCACGCAGTGTGGGGCACTTGCGCAGGTGCGATCTTCCTTTCCAAGGACGTGAGCCGCGATCAGCCGCTGCTCGGCTTGATGGACATCACAGTGCAGCGCAATGCCTTCGGCCGCCAGGTGGATTCATTCGAGACCGATCTGGAGATCGAGGAATTGATGAAGGCCAGCGGCACGGAACATCCCTATCACGCGGTGTTCATCCGAGCTCCGATCATCGAATCGGTCCAAGGGAAGGCGCGGCCCCTGGCCACGCTGGAGGACGGCCGCATCGTGGCCGCGCAGGAAGGCCATTTACTAGCCACCTCCTTCCACCCGGAATTAACGAACGACACGCGCTTTCACGAATATTTCATCTCATTGGCAAGTTGAGCGATCATTTCAGCCAGTGCGAACCTCACTTTTTCCTGCGACTACGCTCAAATAACCATGTCCATCCGCCCACTCGATCTGCTGGACCTGCCGCTCATTGCCCGCCATCGAAATGATGTGCTGACGCTGGATACGGCGCGGGCTTTGACGCGCGGGCATCCGCTCGGGGCCCTGGGGCTGCTATCGTACATCAACCCGGTGCGACATGTGTATGCGGCGATCGCCAATGGTGGGGATTCCCCCCTGCTGGGCGGGGTGATCCACACCCGCGGAGATACCTTTGCCAGGTTGCTTTACCTCGCGCCGGCCTCACGCCTGAACGACCCGGAACTTCCCATGTTGATCGAACACCTGTCGGCGCAAGCGGGGGAATGGGAGGCTTTTCACGTGAATGCAGAGGTGGAGGAGACGAGCGACGTGTTTCCCGCATTGCGGCAGGCGGGGTTCTCCGTCTATGCCTGGCAGCGTATGTGGGAGGTAAGCCGCATCGCGAAATCCGGGTCCGCCGCGGCGTCCGGCTGGAGGCGCATGCAGTCCGTAGACTTGCCGGCCGTCCAAAGCCTGCATTATCAAATTGTCCCGCCCCTGCTGCACGCCGTGGAACCGGCGCCCAACCGCGTGATCGGCTTTGTGCACGGGCAGGGAATCAAAAGTTATGCAAGCGTGACCGCGGGGATTTTCGGCATCGTATTGACCCCGCTGGTGCACCCGGAGGAAAATAACGTCAGCGCCAAGCTTGCAGCCCTGCTGGAGGGATTGCCCGACCGTCGCGGGCGCCGCGTATACATCAACGTCCGTTCGTACCAGACTTGGCTCGAACCGGCCCTGGAGGACCTGGGTGCGCAGAGTTCGGCGCGGCATGCGGTGATGGTGAAACACCTGACCCGTTTGGTGAAGGATGGCCTGCCGGCGCGCTCGGTTCCCTCCAGCGTGAGTGTGCAGCCCTCGCGCATCAGCCGCATGAAGGTGAAAGAGTAGGGTCGCATGGAATTGAAGGCCCTGATCTTCGACTTCGATGGATTGATCCTCGACACCGAGACGCCGGAGGTGGAGGTCTGGCAATCCATCTACCGCGATCATGGATTCGAACTGCCCGTGGACGAATGGGAAAAGACCATCGGCGGTTATGGGCTCTCGACCTTTGACGCTGCAGAGCACCTTACCCGTCTGGCCTCGGGCCGCCTGGAGCCGGAGGCCCTGCGCTCCCGCTATCGCACCGCCGCGGATCGAATCATCCACGCCAATCCGATGCTGCCTGGGGTGATGGAACTGATCGGTCAGGCGAAAAAAGAGGGGATGAAGATCGCCATCGGCTCGAGCTCGTCCCATTCCTGGGTGGACGCGCACATAGAGCGACTGGGCATATACCATCATTTCGATTCGGTCGTCTGCTCGGACGATGTGGAACCCGGCCGGACAAAACCCAACCCGGATATTTTCCTCAAGGCGCTCGAACGACTCAGCGCCCGCAATGATGAAGCCGTGGTATTCGAGGATTCCCCGAACGGTGTGCTGGCCGCCCGGCGCGCCGGCGTCTTTGTGGTGGCGGTTCCCAATCCGCTGACGGCGAGGATGAACGTCTCGGGCGATCTTACGATTACCTCGCTTTCCGAACTGACTCTGCAGGATCTGAGAAACAAAATACGGCACATCAAATTGCCATCCCGTCAATAGTGGGGTAAGATTTAAACCTCGCCAATGGAAAACAATCTTTTCAAGAAGGGATTGATCGTACTTGGATTGATCGCTGCTGCAATCGTGTTAATTCGCATCGGGGGAGATTCGACCGATTCAGAAGCTGCGCCGGCACATGAAACAGCCACGGCAACACCCACACCGAACACCGCACCGTCCATCGTTCCCCTTCCGGACAGCCCGCTGAAAGAATCACTGATCGCCGCAGGCGACTATCTCGTACGCCAGCAGCTTTCGAACGGTGAGCTTTCGTACCAGGTGAATGTCCTCACGGGTGAACGTGATTTTTCCCCGTCCTATGTCCGTCTGATCGCGGGGACCGGCGCGCTCTTCACCGTGTGCAGGGTTTCGGGGAACGAGCAATACTGCCGGGCCGGAGACCGGGCGCTGGATCATTATCTCGACCGCCTGATCGTCGATCCCTTGCATTTTCCGGGAGCATGTTTTTACACCTCCGGGACCTGCCAGCTGGGAGGCAGTGCCCTGGCCGTGGATGCGATCTACAAGCGCTGGCAGGCCACCGGAAACTTCCAATACGGCGGGCGTGATCTGCTGATCATTGCCAAGAACCTCGGGTATTTCATCGCCTCTCTGCGCAAGCCGGCAGGCGGGTTTTACCATACCTTCGATCCGCATTACGCCGGCACGATCGACCCGGATTACTTTGTCACCTATTTCCCCGGCGAAAGCCTGCTGGCCCTGCTGGAACTGCACGAAATGACCGGCAACGAATTCTGGCTGGCACAGGCGCGCGAGGTCAACGACTTCATGATCACGCAAACAGTCACGGAGGATCACTGGCACAGCTACGCCTTCCAGATGTTCGCCCGGCTCGACAGGCTCACCACAGCGGACAAAACGTACGCCAGGCAAATCGCACAGGCGGTGATAGACGGTCAGGTGCGTTCGCTCAACCCCACCAATACCAGCATCTCCACCGCCACCAAGATCGAAGCCCTGGCGTCGCTGGCGCAAGCCTTTTATCTCTCGGGGGAGGATCACGAGTGGCTGGATGCGGAGATCCGCACCTTCATCACTTTTGTGCGCGCCCGCCAGCTGCCGGAGGCCAACTGCACCTGGTCGGTCGATGACGACATGCAGGATAAGTTCGGCGGCGGCATCTTCAGCAGCTGCGAGGAGCCCTCCGTGCGCGTGGACGGCCCGCAGCACTACATCAACGGCATCACCGCCTACCTGGAATACCAGGAGATGGCGAAGTAGAACAGGAGCAAGACATGAACCTTGGAACCATCAATTGGCAATCCCC